>NZ_JBBEWR010000013.1:0-151239 GCF_037646345.1 Ascidiimonas aurantiaca
ATACGTTATTAAAAAGCTTTTGTAGGTGCCGTCTGCCTGCAGACTTACCAGAAGGTTTTCAAGCGCCCCGCTGCTACCCTCTCGCAGTACCTGAAAGGTATAGGAGTGGTAATGGCTGCCAACCGACAGATAGGTAACCTGGTCTGTTAAAACGGTAAACGAAGTGGTATCTCTGGCTATAGGGCTCTTTTTAAAGGTAGAAAGGGCAACGGTTACGGCTTCTTTTTCGGGTAAATTATCAAAGGTAAACTGTTGTACTTCCAGCCCCGGAAGGCCGGCAGCAGGCTGGGAAGTTTCCGGGGTTTCGGTCAATAAGGTATCTTGCTGGCATTGGGCAAACAGTAATACGGCTACCCAAAGCCCTAATAAACGGATTAGGAATTTAGTATGCATTCTTTTAATTTTTATGGTTAATGAATGCTTGTACCCGGATGCAAAGCAGGTGCAAAATAGAAAGAAAAAGTAGGAAAATAAAAATCTCTTAAAAAAACAGCTTCCCTAATTACTAGTGCTTTTTTAGCGAGTTTTTAGAGAATATTCTTAAAGCATTATTGCTGTTGGGATGAACGAATTTTCAAAAAAAATAAAAAAAATAACCGTTTTTTATAACATGTTAAGAAAGTATGCTATTTCACAGTAAAATTCAATGGCTAAGCCATAATAAAAGTAAAATATTCACATAATAAAAATTCAAATGGAATATTGATATACTTATGCATGGTAAAAAAAACAGAGCGAACTAACCTTTTGTAGTTGCTTTTTTATCGAATTGATGCCAAAACAGAATCCATTTTGACCTCCATCCTTCAACTGAGGTTAATATATGCAAAACCCTCACTTCACAGTAGTTTATCTATGCTAGTTAAAGCAACAAACGAAATAGGTTACTTCGGAATAGAACATTTTCCTTGGATAATCAGCATTTATGATTTAATAATAATTGCTGACTTATTTGATAATCCAATGTTATTATTTCACTACATCAAAAGAAGAAAACGATTTTTGAGTGAAAGGACATTTTCTACATTCGAAGAGTTGGACCTTATTGCCTATTTTCTTTTAAATGGACTATATATTGAACATACTGTTAAGGATGTAAAAAAAGAAAATGTAAACATGGTATATTTTGCTCCAGAAACGGATTATATAAATGATTATTATATGTTTAAATTTGGGCATAAAGAAAAGAATACGGTAAAACCTAGTAGTTTTTTGACAAAAGAATTCAATAACTTTTTAAAGCATATTGATGAATCAAATATTAAGTATAAGATAAAAATTAGTCTATTACTTTTAGAATTCAATAAAAAATCAATAGATCAATTGATGTCATATGTGGAAAAAGTAAAAAGGTAATTTAAAAAGATAAACAACCACATAATTGTGCTATTTATACTGAATCTCAAAAAGGAATAGGATTTACTTTATGGTAGGCACTGATAAACCTGAATTAGATTTTAGACTTTATAACTATTGTATGTATAAATTGAATCAACTGAATTCTAATATTTGGATCGGATTAGGAGATACGTCATTAGTCAAGGATAAATACAATTTTGAATGTATGTTTTTTGCTTCCAAAGGTCTTGATACAAAATGATGAGGCAAGTTGACAATAACGTATACAGTTAGTAGCTAATTTTGATCGCACAGCTTCCTTGGCAAATGCCTTCAACGAGATTACAGTTCTATTCCAGGACAAGATCCAAGTTGTTTTTATCATGTATTTAGGCGGCGTATTACTTCGATTGTAATAGTCAGGATGTAATATGATAATGATAGTTATTCCTTATCGGATGCTTAGAAAAGTACTTTTATGCTTATGGTATGCATACTTTTTCCCGTAACTCGCCGGAACCATATTCACATATCACCGGACGGATGATACGAAATGGTACTCACAGAGGCGACTTTGTAAACGGTATTTCTTAAATCAATACTCATTGTATCTAAAAATAAGGGATCGGGCCATTGCGAACCCCTGGAATGTAGTAACCCCCCGGGTTTTTTATCCAATATCCATAACCGGAAACCCACAAATATTTAAAAATATATTCGTACAGCCCCTGCTATGTAACGTTCATGTATTTTTTCTTTCCTTTGTTTAAAGGAATATGTTCTTTTACAAAGGCATGAATTTCAATAGTAAATCATCACAGGAAACCAAATCAACCTCCCTTTACTGGACCTGCCAGTTATTGGGGTGGGGCATCGTTTCCATGTATTGGGCTTATACCGTTTATACACGGGATAACTATAGTGTGTTATACACGTTTGTAAATTATATTTTAGATATAGGTATTGGTATTTCATTAACTCATTTTTACCGATGGCTCGCTATAAAATTCAGATGGAGCGAGTTAGTCATTAAAAAGTTATTGTTACGGGTAATTCCCATGATTAGCATCCTCTCCCTGCTTTATGCCTTTTTATGCAATGTAAAATGGTATATATACTGGACCTGGGTAGCAGGCGTATACAAAGATCTATGGAACGCTTTATTGTATTGGGATCCGGTTTTTATTACAGGTCTGCGATTAATGTCTATCTGGATCTTAGCATATCACCTATATCATTATTACCGCAAAGAAATACAAACCGCTAAAGAAAATGCACAGTTGTCTGTAATTGCGAAACAAATACAACTGGATAATTTATCTGCGCAATTAAATCCTCATTTTTTGTTCAATTCTTTAAATTCCATTAAATCTTTAGTAATCGAAAATCCAGATAAGGCCAGAAGAGCTATAGATCTGTTATCAGATCTATTGCGTTCATCATTGTATGAGAAAGATAAAGATGTAATTTCAATTGAAGAGGAACTGGCTCTGGTAAAAGATTATATAGAAATAGAAAAGCTGCGTTTTGAAGAACGATTAGCGATTGATATTCATGTAGATCCGGGTCTGAAACCATATAAGATCCCTGCTTTAATGATTCAATTACTTGTAGAGAATGCCATAAAACACGGTATTGATAAAATTATGGATGGCGGATTGATCAAAATGATCATTTCAAAAAATAAGGATCAGGTAAGTATTCAGGTTCAAAACCCTGGTAAACTAAGCACCGTAAATTCAAAAGGAGTGGGATTAAAAAATTTAAGAGAAAGATTGCATATTCAATATAAGGGCAAAGCTTCTTTTAATATCGGCATGTATGATGAGAACACCGTTTCAGCAAACCTTTTAATACCTTATCAAAGCAATGAAAACTTTTAAATCTATTATTGTAGATGATGAACGTCTGGCCCGTGAAGAAGTAAAACGAGCTTTGCAAAAGTTTCTGGAGTTTGCAATTGTGGGTGAAGCTACTAATGTAGATCATGCTATCGATTTAATTGAAAAGCAAAAACCCGATGTTATTTTTTTAGATATCCACATGCCGGAAAAATCAGGTTTTGATTTATTGGAAGAGTTGAGTACCGTTCCGGAAGTAGTGTTTACCACCGCTTACGATCAATATGCAGTTAAAGCATTTGAGTTAAATGCTTTAGACTATTTAGTAAAACCCCTGCGGGAAGAACGATTTGCCAAAACTATTGAAAAAGTAAAACAGGAATTACATAAGAAAACCGCAATACCGTTAGATGTTTTGCCTATGCACCGAAAAATATTTATCAGGGATGGCGAAAACTGTTATTTTATTCTATTGTCTGAAATTCGATTTATAGAATCTTTAGACAATTATGCCCGTTTGTATTTTGGCGATAAAAAAGCCATGATCAAAAGGTCACTAAATCTGTTAGAGAAAAGGTTAGATCCTGCCGTATTTTTTAGAGCAAACCGAAATCAAATTATCAATACGCAATATATTGCAGAGATCCATCCTCATTTTAATAACCGGCTTCACATCACCTTAACAAGCGGAGAAAAAATTGAAGTTTCAGGTCGGCAGTCAGTAAAATTTAAAAACCGGAACAGTTTGTAATTTATATTAATAGCTGTAAAATAACGCTTACCTCTGTTTTGGGGCACTCCTGTACTTTCTCTTTTTTTCCAATTAAAGATTTGGTTTTTTTACACCATCAATACTACGAGATAATTAAAAAGGTCAGTTTTATGAATAAATTAGTGCTTCTTATCATATTATTAATTGTGTTTTCCTGCGGAAATCACAGAAGTCAGGAAACCGGTAAACCCAACCTGAATGATTACAGTGTTGGAGAAAAATGGACCTGGAAATGGGAAAGCGCAGTTAATGGAGAAGTTCGGGGAGAGGGAAAGGATATACAGGAAGTTGTAAATTACAAGGGAGCTTTAGCACTTTGGAATGGTTTCGATACCGTCCGGATTTCTGATATTCTAAACAAAAAAACCAGTAGTACCCCTTTTAGAGACTGGCCTTTAAAGGTTGGCAAAAAATGGAAATACGAATCTGAATGGGTAAATGAATCAGGACAAAAAGGAATAACCAGTCAGCAGGCTGAGGTTGTATCAATTGAAGAACTGGAGGTAATAGCAGGAAAATTTATGACGTATAAAATTAAATACAACGGATTTATAGAAAATTATGAAGCGGGAGGAAAAGGAGAAGTTACCGATACTTTTTGGTATTGCCCGGAATTAAAAACGAGTATCAAACACATTCAAAAAGGGGCTAATAATTTTATGTACACAAGTGAGTTAATTGAATATGCAAAGGAAAAATAAACAGCTTTTGCAGGCAGCTTCCCGGAGTATTTATACCCCGGGTATCGGGTAAATTTTAGTTAGAAAAGAATCCTTATAAAACATGAAGCATATAATTTTAAAAATCAACATATTCAGTATTGTTTTTATTTTGTTTACGGGCTTAATACAGGCACAAAATAAACAGGCATATAGTATTGGAGAAGTTTATCAAATGGATTCAGAAATACTAAAGGAAAAAAGAGAATACATAGTTGAACTTCCGGATTCTTATTTTACTTCCACTAAAAAATACCCTTTGGTAGTACTATTGGATGGAGAATTTAATTATCATTCTCACTCCGGTATTTTAAAACATATGACACAGGCGCGTCAAATTCCTGAAATGATTCTTGTAGCCATAAAAAACGTTGACAGAGTACGAGATTATACACCCACAAAATATTTGGTGAATTTAAACGGTACTGACGGCACAGAAAGTAATAAAACAAGTGGTGGGAGTAAACAGTTTTTGGCGTTTCTGGAAAAAGAGTTGTTGCCAAAAATTGAAAATACGTATAGGGTCAATGCTTTTAAAATAGTAGTGGGCGTATCTCACGGAGGGTTATTAGTAGGGTCCTCTTTTTTATCAAAAGACACGTCATTTACCGGATTCATATCTATGGACCCCAGTTTTTGGTGGGATCATCAATATATTGTAAAGCAGTTAGAAAAAACAGATATAGAACAACTTCGCAACAAAAGATTGTATTTAACTACCGCAGATACATTTGAAAATTTTGAAGGCATAGAACATGTCTATCAGGCAAACCTCAATAGCCAGGAAAGATTTAATACCGAACTGAAAAGCAAGGGATTTTATCCGGGAAATATTGAATTTGAATATTTTAAAGAAGAGAATCACTGGACAGTAGCTTTATTGAGTCTTTATCACGGGATGCAGTTTATGTACAAAGATCTGATAATGAAAAATATGCGAACGAGCAGTTTAGAGGACATAAAAAAATACTATCAAACTCATTATAACGGCGCGTTTTTACCTCCCGAAAATGAAATTAACAGGATAGGTTATCATTACCTTAAGACCAACCCTGAAAAAGCCCTGGCATTCTTCAAATTTAATGTGGAAAACTACCCGGACTCCTGGAATGTTTTTGACAGCCTTGGCGAAGGGTATTTGGAAATGAATAATAAAAAAGAAGCTGTAAAAAATTACAAAAAGTCATTATTGTTAAACCCAAATAATGAAAATGCAAAAAATGCTATTTTAAAACTAAACAAGCAGTAACATATGTTTTGTCATAAATTAATGAAACAAAAAGTGAAGGATGGATTTGGTTCAGAATAACGTTTTTCTTTAAATCTCCTTAATTACCTACAGTTTTGTTTATACAGATCAGCCCATTATTGGCTATGGAAAAGCTAGTTATAAGTAATTCTTTAATTGTAAACTATATGCTACAAAGGTTTTTTTCCAAAAAAGGGCATGAATTTTGCAAACGTTATAATACAAAAAAAACCGCGTATCATGAAACCCTGCATACCATATAATACTCGTAAAACACGGGCATACAGAAGTATATTTTTTGGAGTGTTGCCTAATCGTATGTTCTTCGCAGGCGCAGAGGCTTTATAACTTCGCTACCCATCGCATTCTTTTGAATTTTTAGCACCCAAAGCTTTAAAAGGACCCTTGTTTTTGCCAGGCACCAAATAGAAAAATGCCCCGTCATAAACAAAATGTAAACAATACTTTACAAAAAAATGTATTTTGATAAAAAAATCCGTCGGTTGAGATGCCCGTGCCTGTGTGATAAGGCATAGTAAATGACCGGGTTTCTGGCCCGGTTTTGATTTCTGCTGTTAGCAAAACTCCCGGGTGTCTGGATGTATAGATTATGTGGCCATTTTTATAAAAAGCATATGGCTCTATACAGAAAACCACGGCTTTTATAATGATAGCTGTGGTGTTTAAAATTTGTAGAAAATGTAGCGCCGGTTTTTACTTTTCAGGCTTTCCGCTTTGGTTCATCGCCATATCACGATCGTACTTACAGCATTCCGGAAGCTCATTATACGCGTCTTCATTGCCTGTATATTCCTCGGTATCGTAACCGGATGAAGCAATAGCTTCGTGAATAGCGGCTACCGATACCAGGTTATTATCAAAAACCACTTCAATTCTCTTTTTATCCACATCCCATACAGCTGAGGAAACACCTTCTAGGGAAGCTGCTTTTTCTATAGTGGCCTTACACATGGTACAATTGCCCCTAACGCCAAAAGCAGTTTCTGTTATGGCTGCGGTTTTGGTTTCTTCAGATTGTTTCACCGCCGGGTCAGTTACCTGCTCTTTGCTTTCTTTTTTACAGCTAAAAACAGCTATTCCTGCTAATACAATAAGTAATAAGATTGTCTTTTTCATAGTATAGTGTAAGCGTTATTAAATGGTTTTTATGATTTTACCGAATTGCCAAAATACGGATTTTTTCATTTTTTTTGTTGCCTGACCAAGAGGCGTTTTTGGATTTTTGTAACAAAGATAATGCTGTGTTAAACACATTATATTGCAGTTATATATTCAAGAAGTATTCTGTTATCAAAAAACGTTTTTGTCGCTTCAATAGTTTCCATTTGAAAATTGAGTTTTAGTTCCAGAATTTCAAGGAGCTCCTGGAAATCTATTTTGGAAGTTTGATAGGTAGTTAAAAAAACGTTTTCCGCTTTTTCTGCCTGTTTTGTATTTTCTTTAAGGGTCATTATTTTCCGGTAAGCATTGGTCATAGCACTTATGGACTTGTCAAAAAGTACTTCCAGTTCGTTTTTTACATTGGTTTTTTTATTTTCCACAGCCTGTTGTTCCCATTGCAATTGCTTTTGTCTTGAAGAGTATTTCTTAGAAAACAGCGGTAAAGAGACGGAGACCATAGGCATAATAATATCCCTTCCGTTATCGGGAATATTACCTGCAGGTTGCTCATCTACCCAAATATAATCTAATCCTACCCCTATGGAAGGAAGCCCTTCTTTTTTGGATACGATCTCAGACTGGACCAGCGCTTCTTTGCGTGCATCCAGTTCCAGAAGTGCCGGATTATGGATAATATTCTCTTTTTTAAAATCTGGAGTTACCACAGCCAGTGAATCAGGAATGATAACCGGTAAAGTAATGTCGCGATTTAACAGAAGATTAAAAGCTTTGATGCCGGTTTGCAGGTTCTCTTCTGAGGTTTCAATAGTGTTTTTCAGGTTATTTAAACAAATACGTATCTTAAGTATATCGATCATAGAAGAACGTTTGTTTTCCAACTCTTTAAGAGCCAGTTCTTCATACGATTCCAATATTTTTAAGTGCTTTTTTTGAGTGGTAAGTGCAGTATTATCCAGAAAAAGAGCATAATAGTGTTGTTTTACATCTCTGGTCAGTACTTTTTCTGCTATTTGTACCTGTAAAGAAGTGGCCTGAGCGGCAGATCGGGCGCTTTGCTTTTTTGCATGAAGTGTGCCAAACCAGGGAAACTGTTGCTGTGCAGATATCCGGGCCCGCATGGGGCCTATGGGTGTTTCGGTTTCCTGAATAAAATACCCTGCCGAAAATGTGGTATTAGGCAGACTGCCCGCTTCATTAACGGCCTCACGGGAACTTTCGTAAAAATTTTGGGCAGTTTTTAATTTTGGGTTGTTAGACCGGGCGATGTATAAATAATGATCGAGATCCTGACTATAAAGCGAGGTGGTGATAAGGCATAGCAATAGGGAGGAAACTTTTTTGAAACCTTCCCTTAAAAAACGTTTTTCCATTTTAATCATATTTAGGTTAGCTTTTTTATTTGGGGGTACAACTATGTTGAAAGCCTGAATTTCTGGCAAAAAACCGGCTTTACAAAAATAGTAATCAAATTATAAGCATTACACCAAAAAAATAAAGAGCCTCAAAACTGCTTTATTTTCAAAAACAACTACCGATAGTAGGGTGAGCAGGTAAGTAACTGTTACCATTATTAAAATCACCGCACAAGCGTGGTAAAAAGTTCGTAACTTCACCGCATGATCCAAGAGCTTACAGATAGGTATGGTCATCTGTTTGAAGAAGACCTTCTTTACGAAATTAATCAGGTAGGTACGTATAAAGAAGTACCAGAAGGGTTTACGCTGATGGATATAGGAGAGTATATTCGGTCGATGCCTTTAATGGTTTCCGGAGCTATTAAAATATTACGTGAAGATCACGAGGGAGACGAGTTGCTTTTGTATTTTCTTGAACCGGGAGATACCTGTGCCATGACCCTTACCTGTTGTATGGGGCAAACTAAAAGTGAAATAAGAGCCATAGCCGAAACCAATACTACCTTAATAATGGTACCGGTACAGAAAATGGATGAGTGGATGGCAAAGTATAAGAGCTGGCGCAGTTTTGTAATGGAAAGTTATCAGGACCGGCTTAATGAAATGCTGGAAACCATAGACAGTATTGCCTTTTTAAAAATGGATGAAAGGTTACTTAAATATTTGGGAGAAAAGGCACGTATAAACAAGGATGCCATTATAAATACAACCCATCAACAAATAGCGTATGACCTGCATACTTCGAGAGTAGTAATTTCAAGATTGCTTAAATCTCTTGAAAAGATGAATAAAATAAAACTACACCGAAATCACATAGAAATTCTCAACCTGTAACTCCTCGAATTTGTACGGACCTGATAGACAGATTTGTAACTTTAGTTACGCTGTCATAAACTGGTTTGCCGTATTTTTGCGTCAATGATACAGCATATTTTATGAAAATAGAACAAATATATACAGGTTGTCTTGCCCAGGGGGCATATTACATAGAAAGTGAAGGAGAGGTAGCTATTATTGACCCTTTGCGGGAAGTAAAGCCCTATATAGAAAAAGCCCAAAAAGAAAACGCAACTATAAAATACGTGTTTGAAACACATTTTCATGCCGATTTTGTGAGCGGTCACCTTACGCTTTCTAAAGAAACCGGAGCCCCTATTGTGTACGGCCCAAATGCCAACCCCTCCTTTGAAACTATTATAGCGGAAGACGGAGAAGAGTTTGCCATAGGCAAAATAACACTGGTGGCCCTGCATACCCCGGGACATACTATGGAAAGTACCACTTACCTTTTACGAGATGAGAACGGCAAAGACCATGCTGTTTTTACCGGAGATACTCTTTTTCTGGGAGATGTGGGAAGGCCCGATCTGGCGCAAAAAGCGGCTGATATGACAAGGCAGGATCTGGCCGGGCTTTTGTATGACAGCCTTAGAAATAAAATTATGCCTTTGGCAGACGATGTAATTGTATATCCTGCCCACGGTGCGGGTTCGGCCTGTGGTAAGAATATGATGAAAGAGACCGTAGATACTCTGGGGAACCAGAAAAAAGTAAACTACGCACTTCGGAGTGATATGAGTAAGGAAGAGTTTGTGAAAGAGGTAACCGAAGGGCTGTTGCCACCACCTCAATATTTTCCTCTTAATGTTAAAATGAATAGAGAAGGATATGAAGATATTGATGAGGTACTAAAGCGCGGAGTGCGAGGTCTGTCGCCCAATGCTTTTGAAGCTATTGCTAATGAAACCGGAGCTATCGTGCTGGATGTGCGCAACCAGGAAGCATATGCAAAAGGGCACGTGCCCCGTTCTATATTTATTGGCCTTGGAGGTACTTTTGCACCGTGGGTAGGTGCTTTAATTGCCGATGTGAAACAGCCCATACTATTAATAGCACCCAAAGGGAAAGAAGAAGAAGCCATTACCCGACTCTCACGGGTAGGTTTTGACCACACACTCGGGTATCTGGAAGGAAGTTTTGAAGCCTGGAAAATGGCAGGTAAGGAATATGATACCGTAACATCTGTAGATGCTTTTGCGTTTAAAAAAGCTGTTGAAGAACACGACGCACTTGTTTTCGATGTGCGAAAAGAAGGAGAATATACGGCGGCCCACCTTGAAAATGCCCGACTTACTCCTCTGGATTTTATAAATGAGCACCTCACTGAATTCCCGTCAGATAAATTATTTTATATACACTGTGCCGGCGGTTACCGAAGTATGATAGCAGCCTCTATTCTTAAAAGCAGGGGAATACACAACCTTATAGATGTAGCCGGGGGCTTTAAGGCTATTAAAGAAGCAGGTATCCCGGTCACCAATTCCGTTTGTCCCGGTACATTGGGCTAGGTAGTACTGAAAATAAAGATAAGTTCCGGTTTTTAACCGGAATTTTTTTTTGATGCGTTTCTTCTTATTAAAAAAGAGCCTTTTAGAGCATTTCTTTTAACCTCCTGTTACCAGATAGGTATTTAAACCATTTACAGGACATACGTATCATCTAAGAATATTTTTATAGTATTGTAAGTAATTGTATAAACAAAAATACTATGAATAAGATTATGGAACCGTGGCCGTGGTACATAGCAGGCCCTTTAATAGCTCTGGTCATGTTTTTATTACTAATGATGGGGAATAGGTTTGGAATGTCTTCCAACCTAAGAACACTTTGTACTATTTGCGGTGCAGGTAAGACCAGTAGTTTTTTCAGATTTGACTGGAAACAGCAAAAATGGAACCTCCTGGTTATTGTGGGGGTAATTATTGGTGGAGGGATCGCCTCCTTTTTTATGACACCTTCTCCCGAGGTGGCCATTCACCAGGACAGTATTATGAGTTTACAGCAAATGGGTTTTGAAAGTGCAGGAAAAGCCTATTTACCTCAAAAGCTTTTTGCCGATGAAGCATTACTCAATGTAAACAGCTTACTTATTTTAATAGCAGGAGGGTTTCTGGTAGGTTTTGGAACACGTTATGCCGGGGGTTGTACTTCCGGACATGCTATTTCGGGGCTTAGTGAATGGCAACTGCCTTCACTTATAGCTGTTATTGGTTTTTTTATAGGTGGATTGATTATGGTACATGTTCTTTTTCCATTAATTTTTTAGTAATATGAAAAGTATAGGTTATTTAAGTATAGGCGTTTTTTTCGGGATCGTTTTGTTTAAGTCAGAAGCGGCTTCCTGGTTTCGCATTTTTGAAATGTTTCAGTTCAAATCGTTTCACATGTATGGCATTATAGGCAGTGCTTTACTAGTAGGCACTATGATGGTTCAACTTATAAAACGGTTAGGGATAACATCTTTTTTTGGAAAACCCATTGTGTTTATACCTAAACAAAAGGATTATACCGCGAATCTGGCAGGAGGTATTATTTTCGGGCTGGGCTGGGCACTGGCAGGCGCATGCCCGGGGCCTATGTTTGTGTTGTTGGGCTCTGGCTACGTATCATTACTTCTTGTTATTCTGGCAGCTATGCTGGGTACTTTTGTGTATGGATTGTTAAAAGACAAACTGCCACATTAAATTAACAATGGGATGCCATTTTTTCTCCAGGGAAAGGAGGTAATATGTATTATTTGCAATAACGGGATATTTTGAATACTCGTAAAGGCCAAAGGAAGCAGCGGTCAAAAAATAGAGACAAAACTTTGATTTATTGTAAATAATTTCTTAACTTTTAAGAAGTTATTAACCACTAAATAATAAATTATGAAGAAAAAAAGTTTTTCAAGCTTAAGCCTTGGTAAGAGTACCGTTTCAAAATTTGGCAAAGCGCATGTAAAAGGAGGTCGAAGCGTTGCCTGTACTTACGGAAGCCCGAGTTGTCAGTCTTTGGCGGGGGGATGTGGTACTCAGCCCACGCAGGGAGCAACCTGTGCAGATACCTGTACCGTTGATAGTGTGAATTTGTCTAATTGCGATTTAACAAACTGTTTATCTACCGGAGGTGCCTGCGCCTAAACAACCGTAAATTATGTAACCGGTATTTCTTTTCTATAGAAATACCGGTTCATTTTTTGGCAGGTGTTATGACAAAAGAGAGTCTTGTACTCAAGAGTACATGGCCCGCATGCTATATAACTTTTACGTTTAGACTGGAGAATAAGTTTTTGGTCTGGTCAAGTTCTTCTTCCTTTTTTAAACTGCTAAGATCTCTTATTTTACCGTTTTTTAATTGTAGGGAGAGCCTTTTCTGGCCTAATATGTTTTTTTGTTTTAGAGCCTCTATCTCATGTATAGATATGGTATTTGCCGATGTTTTCTTGAAAATAAGCATAAGCAGGACCACTAATGAAATAGCACCTAAAAACATCCATATATACTTAAAAAAATCACTTGTTTCGTTATTAAACCCTAAGGTAAATGCGATTCCGTTAAAAATATTTAAGATCATTAGAAATTTAATGACCAGGTAGTTTTTCTTTAGGGTATCTTCGATTTTTATCTTTTGGGAAGTCCCATCGTAAATAACTTTCATAAGCTTATTTTAATTGAAAATGGTGAAAACTATTGTATAGATCAAATATATAAATAAGAAAAATAGTCAAGAAAATCTTAATCATTTGGGTTAGGCAGGGAGTTCATTTTTATAAACCAGGTTCAAATCCTTAAGGTGTCTTTTTATATGCGCCGAGACAATTTCCAAATGTTCAAGTCTTGTATAAGCCCTTGATCCTTTTTTATATGGAATACTTTCTATTTCTGTATTTACTATATGCGTATCAATACATTGTTGCGCTCTTTGAAGCCTTTTTAGAAGTACCGAAACCGATTCTTGCCTGGTTGATTGAATACTCATAAGGTTTACTTCAGAAAGCTTTCCCTTTAATGGCGCAGGGGTATGCCCTAAAGAGAGGTCTTTAAGATTTCGGGCAAAACTTTCATGCCAAAATACAAGATGCCCTAAAACATCTTTTCCATCCCAATGTGTATATACTTTACGTGATGTATTAAGGGGTTTTTCAAAAAAACTGATCAGTTTTTGTACACTTTTGTGGAGTTCGGTGTATGCCAGATGTACTTTTAATTCGTATTCTGAACTTTTCATTTTTATATCTAATCGATAACTAATTGAAAACAGCTACCAATATACAAAAAGTTCGTTTTTAATAGAGTGAGTTTGAAGATAGCACTTTGATTAAAGCCAAAAGTGCTAACGCTCAGTATGGACATACTTTTTTTTATATGAGTTGTATTCGGCTATAAACATAATAGCAGTAATAAGGTACATGATTATCCATAGCGTTTCCAAATTAAAATCTATAGGCATAAAAGGGTTATAAAGTGTGGCCACAAGGGCAAATAGCACAACCCAGTGTGCTTTTTTGTCCAAACGCCTAAAAATGACCCATAAGGCACTGGCGAAAACTAATATTCTTAAAAAAAAATAATACGCTTCGGGAAGGTCAATAATGGCTGCCAGGATGAGCATACCTGAAGAGACAAAAGAAAGTATTTTTGTGCTTTGTTTAACTAGTGTGACATTCATTGGAACATTTTTTACAACCATTGGCATGTGTGTAGGTTTTTTTTGCTTTGAGGAGTGCTTGTTTACAATTGAGATGTTCTCCCAAATACGTTTTGCTCATAACCAACGAAAGCCAGAAACAGCCTTCTTTATGAACTTCGTGATCTCCATTGGGCTGAGCAGTCTGATTTACATAGTACTTAGGCATTACCTGTAATTGTCAAAAATTTTAGGTTACTTTAATACGCTTTCCCATTTTGGTTCCGCTCCGGTTATAATGCAGAGGCTTAAGAAGCGTAATGATAAAGAAAAGGAGGTGTAACAAATTTCATTATTAGCTGTTTTCGATTTAGCGGTGTAAACTTACTATACTTAATCCAAAAAACGTTACGGGTTTCCGTAAGGATACGTACTTTTTTGTAAAATAATACGCTAAATTAACCCGAGGTCCTTTACAATAGCAATGAGGTGTGTAGTGTTAACAGCGTTAAAATGTACTTTGAGCCGGTTAATTTTTTTCTCAACGGTGCTCAGGCTGTTAGGCACTTTATTGTTTTTTTTGAGGGCTTCTGAGATTTGTTCCTGGGTATATCCTTTAGCCAGATAATCAAGGAGAAGAATGTCATAAGGTTCTATCTGTAAACTATTGGTTCGGTTCACAGCACCGGCTACCTGAGAAGAAAAAAAAACCTTATTTTTTACTACTTTTTGCAATGCCTGTTGCAGGTCTCTTAACCCATTACGACCCTTACATACATAAGCATTAATATGGTAGAGCTTCATTAGTTTCTTAACGGTTTGGATACGATCTTCTACAGAATATACAATTACTTTAATGTTGGGTTGTTCTCGTTTAGCCGCCTCAATAAGTTCTACTCCAGATCTGAGCTTTTGATTTCTGTGGTCTTTGGTAAATGAGAGGTCACTTATTAAAAGATCATACGGAATATTATCCAATTGCGCTTTTCGAATTTTTAAATAAGCATCATCACAGTATTGTGCAAAATCAGGAGGATCAATACTGAGCTTTTCAAACATAGCTTTTATCCCTTCATTAATGTTGTCCACATCTTCGGCAATTAATATTTTTTGAAACATAATACTTGGTTTTATACAGGAAAAGACATCATTACTTTAAAGCCTTTTTCCTTATTTGTTTCAAAAGTAAGAGTTCCGTTTATGCCTTTAATACGGGTTTCCGCATTTTGCAATCCATTTGATAAAACCAGACGTCCCATTGACAATCCGTGTCCGTTGTCACTATAGAGTATATGTATATTTCCGTGATGCTTTGAAAACTTAACCAGCACCAGAGTAGCCTGGCTGTGTTTACGCATATTGATCATAAGTTCCTGAAGTACACGATACGTGGTCATTTTTTTTAATGATGATATTTTTTTCCATTTAATACTATCTAATCCTGTAATAGAGACCTTAACATCTAACCCTGCATAGAACTCTAATAATGATCGTAATTCTTCTTCGTAATCTTCTCCCGTGTTTATGGAATTGGTTTCTCTTGAAATATCTCTTGCTTTGGAGTAGATAATCTCAAGTTTATCTAAGGTTTGGTCTTTAGGATTTTGATTTTCTCTTTGAAGGTATGCCATAACCTGATAGATCTCGTTAGCCAGTTCATCATGAATTCTTTTGGATAATTGGGCTTCTGCTTCATAGGCCTTTTTTTCTTTTTCTCTTTTTGCTCTTTCTTTAATGAGATAGTATAAGAAAACACCTATTAATAAAAGTAACAGAATAATACCTTTATATATGGTTTTCATGTTTTTCTCTTTCTCGATAGTGAGCTCATCCCGGGCCCTTTGGTTTTTTAAAAGCAGATTTTCCTCAAGGGTCCGGGTATTGTCATAACGTATCTGTGCATATTTGTTTTTAGCTCTGTCACGGGCATTTACAATGCTGTCATTAAGGGTGATATAACGTTTAAGATATTCTTTTTGAACCCCGGCATCTTCCGAAAGTTCTCCCAGATACTTAAGGGCATCCAGAATGGCGGGCATAGCTTCTTTTTGTTTGGCCAGTGTAAGGTATTTATTAGCATAGAACACAGCTTTTTTCTTTTGGCTTTCTGCATAGTACTCAGTTAAATGTTTATAGCTGGGAATAAGGCTACTAATATCATTAAGACTGTCTTTAATACGCAGTGCTTCTTTCATATCTGCCAGCACATTGGTATCACCGTTTAACCATTGTGTATATGTAAGGTTATCGAGGATACGGGCATATTCAGTTCTGCTTTTTTTTACTTCGGGGTGAGTAAGCAATTGTTGCAGCTCTTCAATAGCTGTTTCGTAATTCCGCATTTCTCTGTATATAAGGGCCCTGGTATTAAGATAAACCAGTTTGCTCATAGGAGAAACGGCCAGTTCTATGGCTTTTGAAATGTTATCTATAGCATTTTTATACTTTTCCTGCTCCCTGTTTATAATAGCCAGTGTATGGAAAGCGCTGGAAAGGGTTCTCTGATCTTTATGAGGAACCAGGTATTTTACAGCCTCTACAGCCATATATTCTCCTTCTGTAAAATCACCTACATCATTTAAAAGCCGGGCAATCGCAGTGAGTTTTCTGCCAATTTCAACACTGTCATTTACCGCTTTATAAGCTCCCAGTGATTTTGAAAAATAGTAATATGCACTATCCTGAAGGCCTATGGCTTCATAATGGAAGGCAAGTTTAAAGAATGCTTTTCCAATATT
Source organism: Ascidiimonas aurantiaca (assembly GCF_037646345.1). Lineage (NCBI taxonomy): Bacteria > Pseudomonadati > Bacteroidota > Flavobacteriia > Flavobacteriales > Flavobacteriaceae > Ascidiimonas > Ascidiimonas aurantiaca. The sequence continues at coordinate 16,664 of NZ_JBBEWR010000013.1, forward strand.
AGTGGTGTCACTTACCTCACGGGCTTTTTTAAGCATTTTTCTGGCATAATACAAGGCACTATCACCAGTGCTGGTTTTGGAATACAAGGCGTTTTTAAGCGAGTACAGAGCAATTTCCACAGAGTCTCCTTTTTCTTCTTTAAGAAAAGAAAGAGCCCGGTTTGTAAGGTTCAATCGTTGTTCAATGGTAAGAGAAGTGTTTTTAGCTTTAAGCAGATAGAGGAAGCTACTATCCCTGAGGCGGGATGGTAGAACATCTTTTTTTTTATTAATGTTTGGGTTACAGGCTGTAAGATGTAAACAAAATAGAAGTATGCTTATATAATAAAAATTCTTTTTCATATAAGCAAAATACAAAAATGCCGCATAATATTATGCGGCATTTTTTGTTAAGATTATTCTTCATTATTTTGAATAGTCTTTCCATCTTCTCCAACGATTGCCTGGATTTCTTTTTCTTCTTCCTCAACCAAAGAAGGAGGTGTGCACGAAAAAAAATACAGATTAATAGCGAATGTAAGTATCAATAAAACAGTTTTTCTCATTTGTTAAAATTTTGGGATTAAACAATAGGGGGCTTTCCGGTAATGATCCGGATAGTGTTTTAAAAACCCCTTTGGCTTCAATGGGAGTACTCCTTTGTTTTCGGGAAGCGAAAATTCGTAGCGGTAGCAAGGGTTGCTTCCCCTGCACCTTTTGCCAACCGCATTACGGATTTCCTCAATGATTAGTGCTGCGCATTACTTTAATTGCACCTTAAAGCATTCACTAATCACGATTCAAAGTAACCAAGGAAGCATTGGACAATTGCAGACAGAATTTGTACAAGATTTTACAAAAAGTGTCCTGAGAAAATATTTGTGTTGAAACCTCCATTTTTTGGAAAAACCAGATGGGTATTGATTCTAAAAAAACTAAACATATACACATAACTATGATTGAAAAATTAATAGCAATGGCATTTGAGAAAGCTAAACTGCAAACAGGAAATGATTCGATTAACGGCAGGGCCGAATACCTTGCCTATGTAATGACAGAAGATTATGATACCGCTATAACAGGGAAGTCTATGACGAGATATTACCAGGGGAAATCCAGTCCTAAACTTAAATTAAGAAACGCACTTGCTAATTATCTGGGTTATGATACCTATGAAGGTTTTGTTCTGGATAATTTACCGGAAGAAGAACGAGAAGTAATTGATAAAGCAGAGAAGGAAGTAGAAAAAAAAAAATACTTTTTGGATAATTGTATTATTCCTGGCTACCGGGGGTATTTTTTGTTTTGTATTTTTTTATAAAAAATAACAGGGAACCAATAAAAAAACATTAATACGCTAAAAATTATCAGATCACAATTTTTAAGCTACCCTATATAAACATCAATCTTAAAAAAGATACAGGCTCTACAAAACTGAAAGTAATTACTCAATAAAAAAGATTTAATATTTCTTAAAAATACATTTAACGGCATTGAAAGATGGTTAAAAGGCTTGCATAATTATTCAAATTTTAAAAATATCCTTGCAGAGGCTTGAAGTGAATAGAAAAGTATTGCTAAATTCGCAACACTTTTTTGGCCCCGTAGTTCAATGGATAGAATAGAAGTTTCCTAAACTTTAGATGCAAGTTCGATTCTTGCCGGGGCTACAAAAAATGCAAAAAGGCACCTCAGGAAAGGTGCCTTTTGTTTATCGTTTTTATTGAGTAAACTATTTGCAGATTTTGCTTTTTAAAGCATTGATCATTACGTCACTCATAGTATCCAGGTCAAAGCGGTGTTTCCAGCCCCAGTCATTCCTGGCTTCTGTATCATCAATGCTTTCGGGCCACCCGTCTGCTATTTGCTGACGGTAATCCGGAGTATATGTTATCTCGAATTCAGGAATATACTTTTTTATGCTTTCTGCTATATTTTCCGGAGCAAAGCTTATGGCAGCCAGATTATAAGATGACCGTATTTTTACTTGATCGGGGTCTGCCTGCATGATCTGTATGGTAGCCGCAATCGCATCATCCATAAACATCATGGGGAGTATGGTGCCCTGTTTAAGAAAACAGTCAAAAGGTTCTCCTTTAACTGCTTTGTGATAAATATCTACTGCATAGTCTGTAGTCCCTCCGCCGGGAAGGGTTTTATGACTTATAATACCGGGATACCGAATACTCCGTATGTCTATCCCAAACTTAGTATGAAAATACTCGCACCAGCGCTCTCCGGCCAGTTTTGATATACCATATACCGTAAGGGGTTCCATAACGGTTTTTTGCGGAGTATTTTTTGGTGGAGTTGTCGGGCCAAAAACAGCAATAGAACTGGGCCAGAATATTTTTTTAATATGACGGTCACGAGCCATATCTAATATATGCGACAAAGAGGCCATATTAAGATCCCAGGCACGTTGAGGATGTTTCTCTGCCGTGGCCGAAAGCATAGCGGCCATTAAATAAACATCGGTCACTGCATATTTTTCTATAATCTGCTTAATACGTGTCTTGTCTGTAGCATCCAGTATTTCAAAAGGGCCTGATGCCATAAGCTCGTCACTGCCTTCACGTATATCGGAAGCAATTACATTATCATTTCCGTAATTTTCCCGAAGAGCCAGCGTTAATTCGGAGCCAATTTGACCACAGGCTCCTATAATAAGGATTCTGGTTTTCATTCAATATTTAAAAAGTGACCAAATATAATTATTTCACATGGTATTTTACATCAGGATACTGGTTGTTTTCTATGAAAACCACAAAAAGGCATGGCATCCTCCCGCAAGGGATGCAACATACACAAAAGAATTTGGGTTTTGTTATCAAATTCATGTTTAGACCTGCTTAAAGAATTGTTATTAGAAATGCTATATTAGCAACTGGAAATAAAATATTTTCCACGCTGTTTTTTGATTAAGGGATATCAGGGTTAAAGACCCTTTAGATTTTATGAGAAAGATTTTACCATTATATCTGATATTTATTTTGATTTTTACCGCTTGCAGGAAGCATTCCAGTGAGCCAACGGCTAATACAGAAACATTGGTGGTGGTATCAGACTCTGTAAAGGTTACTTTACCCACGCTTATAGATATAAAAGGAGATGCTAACGGGTATCTTAACATGTGGACCCAATACAAGGACTTCGATACGGAAATGGTAAGGTTTTATGAAGAGGAAGAGGAGACAGAGCCATTAGTGGATGAGCTTATACGATTGGAACAGGAACTCGGAAAATCAACTTTCCCCGATAAATTTAATGTGCCACAGATAAAAAGCCGTTTGCTGGTGCTTAAAACATATCTGGGAAAAGCAAAAGCCGCTTTTCCTGAAAATGACTCTTTGTATGAAAAACAACTGAAAGTTGAGATCTTAAAAGCCTATAATGCATTGAGGAAACAGTTTATGGAAGTATGCGAACGCAATATGACAGAAACTCTTTTTGTCGATGATTCTCTCTAATATCTCTAACTAACAAACACTCTTTTACCTATGAAATCGCTTTGTTTTTTTTTCATTTTTACGGCTACCATGACCGGAGTAATGGCCCAATCTAATGCTGAAGAGCTCAAAGCGGTGAACCATGTTATCAATACATGGCACGAAGCTGCTTCTGTAGCAGATTTTGATGCATATTTTGATAAAATGACCAATGATGCTGTTTTCATTGGTACCGATCCCACGGAAAACTGGTCGTACCACGATTTCAAAACCTTTTCCAGACCTTATTTTGAAAGAGGAAAAGCATGGAGTTTTCAGGCAGTAGATCGCAATGTATTTTTTGATCAGAACTACACCCTGGCATGGTTTGATGAATTGCTTGATACCCGCATGCAATTATGTAGGGGAAGCGGAGTACTTAAAAAGATAAATGGCACCTGGAAAATAGCACATTATGTGCTTTCCATTACCATTCCTAATGAGAATGTAGATGATGTAGTAGCTCTCAAAAAGGTGTTTGACATAAGAGTAAAAGATTCTTTGCGGCAATGAAATGAGAACCATGAACAAAAAAAGATGCCTGAAAGCATCTTTTTGTATTAATTGTTGTTCTGCGGATTTTGAGGATTCTTTCTCTGTTCTAATGCCTGTTTTGAAAGTTTTGCCAGATTAAAATTGGGAGCAATAGCAATAGCTTGATCCATAATTGTAATAGCACTGTCTATATTGTTGGTTTTATCTTTATTAAATTCTACCAGGGCCTTTAGGTGCAAAAAAGCTGCTTTTAAGGGTACCTCGTAAGGTACCTGTGTTTCGTAAAAGCCGTATTTCATATCATCTTTTGCATTTGAAATACCATACTCAATAAATTCATTGGCTTTATCAAGCTGTTGAAGTTGAATACTCAAATCAGCCATTTCATATGCCATAAAAGGATTGGGTTTACTGCTAAAAAGAATTTCATACTGTTCCAGTGCGCGTGAGGCCTGCCCTATAGATTTTAAAGAAACGGCTTTTACTTCAACAGCAAGTTCAGAATCCTGAGGGTTTTTTTCATAACCAATAGTATTTAGGGCCTGTAAATATTTACCGGCATTGGCATATAAATAGGAAAGTGTATCCCTTCGGGCCTGAGAAGGCTCCAGTATGTTAAGATGGGTCATGGCGTTGATGATACCCTGAACATCTGCCTGTTTTCGCATTTGCTCATAATATTCCTTAAAATGTGCAGTAAGTGCATCATTGGTTTGCGCATTTAAATGCCCCCAGGCAAACAACACAAAAATTATAAAAACTCTTCTCATAAAGTATTTTTTAATAATGTTCAAAACTATTAAAATTATTGGATAAACAAATAATTAGTAGCTCAAAGGTGTATGTCACGCTTAAACGAATATCCCAGATTTTCCAAAAGGTATTGCGGCCGTATTATTTTGCCCGTTGCCTGATTTCCCGGGACAAATAACGGAACCGGTAATGCCTTTTTTTGGGCCATTACCGTATAATATTCTTTTCTTGTGGGGTGGTTGGGATATACCGCATTTATAATAGTGTCCCATACGTTTTTGGTGAGTATGGTTTCAATAACGCCAATACAGTCATCAAGATGAATAAGGTTCACAGGGCTATCAGGGTTAGGAAGATCGGTTTTCCCCGAAAGGTGTGTTACCGGATGTCTTTCAGGGCCAATGAGCCCCCCAAATCGCAATACAGTAGTCTTAAAAGGTTCACATTGTAACAAATTCTCTGCTTCTGCCAGTTGTTTACCACTTTCAGTTTGAGGTCGCAAATTCGTTTTTTCAGTAATTACCTCCTTGCTGTCACCATATACGGAGGTACTGCTAATGAAGAGAACGTTTTGTATTGAGGTATCTTTTAAGGCAGTTACCAGATGCCTTATCTTTGCTACGTAATTTCCTGTTTTTTTACCCCGTAAGCCTGGAGGAATGTTTACTATAAGTGTTTGTGCACTTTTAAGGAACGTATGGGTTTCATCAATACCTTCTTCGGTAATACGTATGTGAAATGGAACGATACCTTTTGAAAGCAAAACCTTTAGCTTTTCAGGGGAGGTAGTAGATCCATGTACGGTATATCCAAGATCTACCAGACGTATAGCCAAAGGTAAACCCAACCATCCGCATCCCAGAACAGCAATTTTCTTACTCAATGTTCACTGTTTTTTTAGTAATAATGGCATCATTTAATACAAACGGTTTGGGAATGGCGTTTTCTGGCCTTTCGGGAACAGTAAACAGGCTGTTTTGTAAAAGGTCATTAGAAGCTTCATAGAAAGTAAACTCGGTTTTTTGATCGGCAGGTATTTCCAACAGAAGTTCTGTATAAACATTATTGCTTATATAATGCGTGAGTAACCTTCCGTACTGAGGTACTGTACTTAGAAATTCGGTTTCTAAAGCAACACCATTGGCCTGGCAACTTAGTATTTGTGCATCTTTGTTAACAAAGACCTCTAGCCGGTTCACATTTCTTCTGGGAGTTATACATAATTCAAGTAATCTTTTTTCACCGAAAACAGAATCCTTTACAATTTCTACCAGTGGTGCTGGAATATCTTTAACAGCGGTTTCTGTGATCTGGCTAAACCGGGTGGCATACTTACTTGAGAAAGTATATTTTGATGCTTCTTCATTAGTAGGTGGTTTTGTACCTACATACTGTTCCACCCATTTATCCGGTACTTTATCATAGGTAGCCCAGAAGGCTTTTTGGTGATCATCGTCCAGCATATATACCAGGCTGGTGGGTTTGGGGTTATTTTTATTAAAACCGGAATCAAAATGAGCAGATGTGAAAAATATAAGTGCGAGTAACAAACCAAAAATTCCAAGTTTATAGGTTTGTTTTAAAAACCTGAAGACGGGAAGGTGTAACCCGATCAGAAAAACAATAAGTAACGCTGATAGTACTAAAGGTGAAAACTCTAAAGTTCCTGCGCGCATACCCAGTCCCAGCCCAACGGGGAATAATTGAATAAAAGGGCTTATTATCCACAGAGACGGAACAGCAAATACAACCAATAAGATATAGGGAGGTTTTTCCTGAATGGTGACTATATAAAACACTACGAGGGATGCGAATAACGGGATAATAAAAAAACTGGCACCTTTAAGGTAGAAAGCGGTAAGTGCACATATGAGCAGCCAGAAAAAAAGAGGCGCTACAAAAAGGTTTGGGGTAGAGATGTGTTTAAAACGTGTATAGATAAGAAAGCCTATGGCAATAAAAAGTGTGGAAAACGCAGCAATATAAGTGTGTCCGTTATAAGTAAAGCGGTGTAACATATCCTGATATTGAGGATACATGGCTTTTAAAATCGTCCAGCTATAGAAACCAACTACACAGCACAGTAAAAAAGTTCCTGTAAAAGGAACAAAACCAATGGCAAGACTTTTGAAAGACAGGCTCTTTTGTTTAAAACCAAAAAACAGGATACCGGCGAAAACTAGCAGGCCTACTGTAAACAGAGGGATAACCCAGGAAAAGGGGTAATACACCATATTGAATAAGGGTACGGTAAAATATACATAATCTTCTTTATCTCTAAGATCGGAAAGGTCTGCTTTCGCAAAATGATCGAGTAACGGCATGAGGTAACTACCCTGATGTTCCAGAGAAGTTCTGTCCAGTCTTTCATAGGTGTCGAGTGCGGTATGATAATCATAATGATCGTCTATAAAAGCAAAATTAAAACCTTCAATGTTACCGTCTTCTCTAAAAACTGTGAGATCTGTATCATTAGGTAATAGTTTATAAATGCTATATGCCAGTGAATTGGCTAAGGGATACGAAGGGTTGGCCTGTACAAACTGTTGTATCATTTTGGCATTCCCTCCATTGGTTTCAATAAGCATGATGCTGGGGCCGCCACTACCGCGTGCTTCGAAATTTAGTACGAGCCCTGTATTTTTTGCCCACGGATGTTTATTTACAAAGAGTTCGGCACCATTGAGCCCCAGTTCTTCGGCATCAGAAAATAGAATGATAATGTCATTCTTAGGGAGAGTACCCTGCGCCAGAAAGGCGCGTACACCTTCTAAAACAGTAGCCACCCCGCTGGCAGCATCACTGGCCCCGGGAGAAGAGTGTGGGTTACTGTCGTAATGCGACAGTAATAATAGAGCTTTGCCTTTTCCTGTTCCTTTTATTCGTGCCAGAACGTTGGTCGCTTTGCTGAGATTTCCCCATTTGCCTGCAGTCATTCCTTCCTGTATTCCGGCCTGTAACCCCATTTTTTTTAATTCTGTAAGCAGATAATCACGTACGTTTTTATGGGCCTCCGTACCTACAAAATGGGAGGATCCAGACATATTTTTTACATGCACAAGAGCTCTTTCGGTAGAAAATAAGGTTTCTGCCTTATTGCTCTTTCCGTAACTGTTGGGCATTTGCGCATAAAAGCTCCAATACACAATGGCTGTAATAAGAAGCAGGATAATAACAGTAGTATATTTTTTCACGGTGTTGGCTTTGTTTTAGTATTTAGGTAAAGAACTTATAAACAAGAAGGTTATCATAGAGCTTTTATTCGTGATCTTATTCAAAAGAATAAAAGATACCATACATCTGTAAAAATAGGGAATTCGGAATTTTTAACATCGGGAGGGAGTAATTATTTCTTTTAATTAAAGCAAATTAAGTAACTTTATAAACTAACCTTAAAAATAAGCAGATGGGAATCAAGAGTTTTCAGGGGGCAAGAGAAGAGGTAAAGAAAGAGTACAATGCTCCCATCCTTGTAGAGGATTACATGACTAAAAACCTCGTTACGTTTACACCGCAACAGTCTATTCTCAATGTTATGGAACTGTTTCTAAAACACCGTATTTCAGGAGGACCGGTGATTGATGAGAAAGGAAATCTGGTAGGTATTATATCGGAGGCAGACTGTATGAAGCAAATTTCGGAAAGCCGATATTTTAATATGCCCATTCTGGATAAAAGCGTGGAAAAGTATATGTCTAAAAGTGTGGAAACCATTCCTCACGATACCAGTATTTTTGATGCAGCTTCTACTTTCTATAAAAATAATCGTAGAAGATTACCCGTAACCCAGAATGGCAGGCTGGTAGGGCAAATAAGCCGTAAGGATCTAGTGGTGGCGGCATTAAAACTGCAAAGTATGAACTGGAAATAGGGCAGACGCAGATCATTTCTTTAACGCTCTCTCTTGACAATCATATAAAGATCATTGTCAAGTGGCCTGTAACCCATGTCGTATATAAAGTAGTAGGATGTGCCGTTTTTGGTGGTATAGATGTTGGTAAAGTATTCGAAATCGAAACCTTTATCGAGCAGTCGTATTTTGGGAGTGGTAGTCTTCCCATCCGGATTCAACGATTCCAGTATTCTGTAGTTTTTACGTAAACGGTTGTTAATATTTCGTATCAGGTTTTTGCTGTCTTTGTTAATACGGTTGTTGTATGCATTGCGACAATAATCGCTGCAAAATTTTTTGTCAATGCGGCCCACTAGTTTTTCTTCACATTCCAGGCAGTTTCTATCCATAAAATTATACTTTTTTGTAATGAAATGTAATTTCGGTACTCTGTTCTTTTATTAATACGTGAATGTTAATTTCCTTATTATATTATTCACTTTTTCAATGGTGAATCCGTTAAAATAAAATACATCATTAGTAGCTTTTGCCGGGGGAAATCTACAGTTTCTTTTTTTTCCTAACTTCTCAAATCTTGTGAAAATATTTTAACTTTAATACCAGGGTTTCGCCGGTTTGCTTAATGGCATCCGGTTTATAAAACGAAATTTTGCCTTCTACAACCAGTTTAAAGATAAACATCATGAATTTCCCAGTGGCGGGCTCCATAGCTCTATGACAATACCCCCAAAAGCTTTCCCACGCCAGTGCCCGCCTAGCTACCCAATGTTTTCAATGAAGGCAGACTGGTATTGCATTCCTTCTTTAAAAGAAAAGGTACTGGCTTCCTGCCCGTATGTACCAAGCATAAGGAAGTCGCTTATGAGTGTGATAAAAATTTTCATTTTATTCTTTTTTAATGAGTACTGCGGGTAAACCCAATTCTTTATACAAGGTATTGAATTGCCTCATTTGTTGGTTAATCAGCTCATTTTTTTGATCGGCAAACACCTGCCATTGCTTTTTAAGATCACTAAAACGCTCGGCAGCTCCTTTGGTAAGACGTGGGGCTGCGGCATCTGCATAACTTTTAAGATATAAAAGTTCTGCATTGAGCTGGTTGTTGAAATTTATGACATCCTGAAATGTTTTTTGTTGAGGTTGGATAAGTTGTTCTTCCCATGCTTCGATATCTTTTTTCAGGTTTTTGGCAATGTCCATCAATTCATCAGCTCCTTTTTCATCTTCCAGAAGTGAGAGGTAAGCCGTTAATTGTTTTTTAACTGAGCGCATGGCATTGACTGACTGATGAATTTCTTTTACGGTATTTTCAATTGCACTCAAAAACTGTTGTTGCTCTTTAAAATGTTCTGTGGTTGCATTGATACGAGGGTCTGGAAGGATATTTATTTTTGTAGAGACTGAATCATTTTCCATAATGAGCCTTACCTGATAGATACCGGGGCCCACACGCGAGCCGTTGTAATCTCCGAAAACAAAAACATTATCTATAGCGGGAAGTTTTTCTTTTCTAAAATTCCATGTAAACCGGTTCACTCCTGCTTTCCCGGGTAACACATCTGGTTTGGAAGGCCCTCCCGGCCAGGTTTTAAAGTTTTTTGGTGTTTGGTTGTTATAGGTTCGTAGCAGTTTACCCTGGTTGTCTAAAATTTTGAGAGTAAGTTTGGTGCTGTCAGCATTTTCTTTGAGGTAATAATCTATGGTAACCCCGTTTGCAGGGTTTTGTCCGAGTCCGGGGGTGAACTCTTTGACAGATCCTCCAAACATGCGATAGGTATCTTTAGGTGTGAAAATTGCGAGGGGGGCTTCCGGCATTTTTCCGGCGGTTTGCTGAATGGCACTCAGGTCATCTAATATCCAGAAAGAGCGTCCGGCAGTAGCCACTACAAGATCATTATCCTGAATAATAAGGTCGTTAACGGGCACTACAGGGAGGTTACGCTGGAATTTTTGCCATTTTTTACCATTATTGAACGAAATATAAAGTCCGGTTTCGCTTCCGGCATACAGAAGCCCTTTCACTTTAGGGTCTTCTCTTACTACTCTTACGAAAGTATGCGGTTCTTCAATACCATTAGTTATAAGCTCCCAGCTTTTCCCATAATTATTGGTTTTGTAAATGTAGGGCCTAAGGTCATGAAACTTATAGCGCATTAAGGTGATATATGCGGTAGCAGGATCATGAGGAGACACCTCTATGGAGTTTACTATACCTTCTTTCATTTTTGCCGGTGTCACATCTACCCAGTCTTTACCGCTATTTTGAGTAAGATGCACGAGACCGTCATCAGAACCGGCCCAGAGAACCCCTTTTTCATGGGGGGACTCTGTAAGATACATAATAGTATTGTAGTTTTCGCCACCTGCGGCTTCGTTGGTAAACGGCTTACCGCCGGGTCCCTGTTTGCTCTTATCATTACGTGTAAGGTCAGGGCTTATGACTTCCCAGTATAACCCTTGATCTTCTGTTTTAAAAACTACATTGCCGGCATGATATACGGTATTCCGGTCATGTGGAGATGTAATAATTGGAGCGTTCCAGTTGTAGCGATATTTAAAATCTTTTGGAGTGTTACCTAAAGAAAGCTCGGGATATTCTTTTATTTCTTTTGATTCACGCGATACCTGTTCCCATCTTTCTATGATCCCCTGGTAGCATCCGCCAAAAATAACTTTGGGATCATTGGGATCGAAGGCAAGATAGGCACTTTCACAGCCCGCCACAGAGTACCAGTCTTTCCAGTCAATTCCCTGATCATTGGTGCGGCTCGCAATAGCTATAGCAGAATTATCCTGTTGCCCACCATATACATAGTACGGCATCCGGTTATCGGTAATAACCCGATAAAACTGAGCGGTAGGTTGATTTTGTTGAGTGGACCAGCTTTTTCCACCATTGAAGGAAACATTAGCCCCACCGTCATTGGCATTGATCATTATATCGGGTTGGAGCGGGTTGATCCAGAGGTCATGATTATCACCATGAGGTGTAGATACCGTGGAAAAAGTTTTTCCGCCGTCAATAGATCGCATCATGGGAGCATTGAGTACATATACTGTATTTTCATTAACCGGATCGGCAAATATTTCCATATAATACCAGGAGCGGGTAATATTAATACGGTCCTTGTTTATTTGTTTCCATTTTTTTCCACTGTCATCAGACCGGTACACTCCTGCTTTGTCGCCTTCTGCTTCAATAACGGCCCATACCCGGTCTGGCTGGGCACGGGATACAGATATACCTGCTTTACCTATAGTTTCCGGCAGCCCGGTTTCCATTTTTTCCCAATTCTCACCACCATCAACTGATTTGTACAACCCTGATTGTTTTCCTCCTGATTCCATGGCCCAGGGGTACCTTCGGTGTTCCCACATAGCGGCATAAAGAATGCGCGGGTTGGTCATATCCATAGAAAGAGATGAGGCTCCTGTATTTTCATCTATAAACAGCACTTTGCGCCATGACTTTCCGCCGTTCTCACTTTTGTAAATACCTCTTTCACTGGAAGGGCCATACTGTGCTCCCTGTGCAGCTACATACACTACATCAGGATCTTTAGGGTGAACAATGACATCTGAAATATGCAGGGTATTATCGAGCCCTATGTGCACCCATGTTTTTCCGGCATCAGTAGATCTATATACGCCATCGCCACTGGAAGTCATAACCCCTCTAATGGCATGTTCTCCCATACCGGCATACACCACATTGGGATCGGATTCTGCCACAGCCAATGCACCAACGGTTCCTGTTTTAAAAAAGCCATCGGAGATGTTGACCCATTCAATACCACCATCGGTTGTTTTCCAAACACCGCCTCCCGTGCTCCCCATATAATAGGTAAGAGTGTTTGACACCACCCCCGTTACGGCTACACTCCGGCCACCTCTAAAAGGGCCTATGTTACGCCAGGAAAGTTGGGAAAAAAGTTCGTCTAAAGAAGGGGGCTCATTTACATCTGCATTTTTGCGATCTTGTGCGGATAGGGTAAAAAGCAGTGAAAAAAAAGAGATAATAAAAAGTTGAACTGACTTCATAATAGAGTAATGTTTGGAAGGTTTTTTTGATATAATAGGTGTTTACATAATCCTGTAAACAAAGTATGTTTTTTAGAGTTTTGACATTCATGTATTAAACGTTTACAAACGATTACAAATGACTACAAACGAATTTAAGCGAAAGCAATTATTTTTTAACCGGATTTGCTTACGTGGCAGTCACATCTTTGCAGTGTTGATTTTTGTAGGAATCAACCGCATACTAAAATAATCATTAACTTTTAAATTACATACAAATGAATGCATTAAGAAACAAAGTACAGTTAATTGGCAATCTTGGTAACGACCCTCAGATCATTCAACTTGACAATGGAAAAAAACTGGCTAAATTTTCTTTAGCCACTAATGAATCGTATCGTAACAGGGAGGGCCAGGTAGTAAAAGACACGCAATGGCACACTATGATAGCCTGGGGGAAAATAGCGATTATTATAGAAAAATATCTGGCTAAGGGTAATGAGATAGCTGTAGAAGGGAAGCTTACCAATCGCTCGTGGGATGATAGTGACGGTAAGAGGCATTATGTGACTGAGGTTATTATAAACGAGCTTTTGATGCTTGGGAAGTAAATACTCAAAAGTATAATGAATGTAAACAAAGGCAGGTAATAGCATTACCTGCCTTTGCTGTATCTCATCTGCTCTAAAGGGAAGCGTATTTATGAAGATGTGTTTTCGGTACCGGTATATTTTCTTTATATTTAGTCTTAAAGCTACTTTTCATGATAAATCTTCCAATTGTTGCCGGGACCCTTGCCTCTATGTTACATGTTATTTCTGGTCCTGACCATTTAGCGGCAGTTACACCTCTGGTTATAGAAACAAAAAGAAAGGCGTGGAAAATAGGTCTGTTTTGGGGGCTTGGGCATTTGTTAGGAATGCTTTTAATAGGTGTTTTGTTCCTTCTATTTAAAGAGGTCATTCCTGTTGAAACCATTTCATCATATAGTGAGCAATTGGTAGCCATAGTTTTAATAGGTGTTGGGCTTTGGGCATTTTATCGCATTTTTAATGAAAAGAAAAAGCACACTCATCCTCATATTCATGATGATGATGAAGTATATGTGCATATACACGAGCATAAACATAACCATGAAGGCCACCAACACACACATGATAAACTGATAAAACAAAATGTTTTATCTTCTTTGGGAATAGGCTTTTTACACGGACTGGCCGGGGTGGCCCATTTTTTACTACTATTACCTGTTTTAGGTTTTGAGGATAATCTGGAAGGTACGCAATATATCGTTGGTTTTGCTATTGGAACCGTTTTGGCCATGTCTGCGTATGCATTAATTTTGGGTAAATTAACTTCATATTCAAAATATCAGCACAGTAAGAATTTTTTTCAGGGTATTCGTTTTGCAGGCGGATTGTTTGCTATTGTTATTGGTATCTACTGGTTGTACCTAAGTCTGTAAATCACAAATAACAAGCCTGTGGTTTCCGGTATCTGCAATAAATAATTTATCATTTTGTGTTGTAATTGAAAACGGCCAGTACAGAGCACTTTTAGTTCCTGTTAGGTTACCCTTATACTCACTACCGGTTTGAAAATTTGGTCTCCCTATCAACCCATCTGCTGATACGTTATTTACTATGGGGGTCTTGTTAAAAATTAAAATCCTGCTGTTGCCCGTGTCATTTACTAAAATCCCGTCTTTGTAAAAACAGGTATCATACGTCCAGTTTAAAGTATTGGCTTCCGGTGCTAATCTGAATTGATTTTGACCGCAGGCATCAAAGTTTTCCTGTCCAATAATAGTATCGGCCTGTTGGTTAAAGGCTTTATTCTTATCCTTCCAGATCAAAGTTCTGTAGAATTGGGTATCTGCTATGGCAAGGGCTCCCTGTTTGTTTATTTTAACCGAATATGGCCAAACAGGGTTGTTGTTTTCATAATCTCTTGTATTGAAATCGGGCTTACCGATAACCTTATCGGCTTTTGCAAAGTTTTCGGAAGGAATTTCATCAAAAAACAAAACACGCCTGTTCCCTGTGTCGGCAACCCATAGGCTCTTTCCATCGGAAAAAATACCGTAAGGCCAGTTTAAAGTATTGGCTTTTGGGTTTTCAGCCTGTCCTTTTACGTTGGGCTGGTTGGTTTCAAAACTGGGCTGGCCTAGAACTACATCGGCGGGTTGTGCATTTTTTACTGGCATGGTATGCCATATTAACACACGGTGATTCCAGGCATCGGCAACTATGAGTTTTTTCCCATCACTCCAGATGCCTGAAGGGTAATGAAGTGTTTTAGACGAGACGGCAGTGTTAGCATTTCGCCCGGAACCTGCAATACCTTCCTGGCCCAAAATAACGTCTGGTTCCTGAAATTGGGATGTGGGGATGGTATTCCAGAGGAATACACGATTCTGTCCCGTATCAGAAACAAACAATTTATCGTTGTTAACAAATACACCTCTGGGGGCTAAAAAGGGTTTGTATTGTGAACCCCTAAAAATATAGGCATTGGCAACTTTATCTCCTAAAGTATCGTAGTTCATGTACTAACAAATTCTGGGTAATTGTTCCCCGGGAAGCATGTTTACCACACGTTTTCCCCCTATAGCACTTTCTAAAATAACCTGTTTGGGATGAGCATGAACAACAGTGCCTATAATCCTGGCATTTTTACCATTTTCATCGTTTTGCAATACTTCTAAAAATGAATCAGCAATAGAAGCATCAATAAAACTTAAAAACAGACCTTCGTTAGCCACATACAGGGGGTCTAACCCTAATAATTCGCAGGCATTTGCTACCTGGGTATCTATGGGTAAGTCTTTTTGAAAAATATCAATACCCATATTGGCCGAGAGTGCAATTTCTTTTAATACGGTAGCAACTCCACCTCGTGTGGGGTCGGTTACCAGGTGGATGTCTTTTCCAAATCTGTCAATTAAATGGAGAAGGGTATGATTCAGATTGGTCGTATCACTTTCTATGGTCGAATCAAATTCCAATCCCTCACGAACCGACATAATAGCCATTCCATGTGTAGCTATATTGCCATTAATGACTATCTTATCGCCTGCCTTGATATTTTGTTTATGAATATTTGCTTTTGGGTGTATGTTTCCAACGCCGGAGGTGTTAATAAATATTTTATCTCCTTTTCCTTTTTCAACAACTTTGGTGTCTCCCGTAACTACTAATACATTGGCTTTTTCGCATGCGTATTTAATGGTAAGTAAAATTTCCCAAAACTCGGTCATTTTCAGCCCTTCTTCAATGATAAAGCTCAATGACAGGTACTTTGGTATAGCGCCACACATGGCTAGATCATTTACGGTACCATTTACTGCTAACTCGCCTATATTTCCTCCGGGAAAAAAAATTGGCGACACCAAAAAACTATCTGTAGAAAATGCCATCTGGCCCTTCATTTCCAGAAAGGCTCCATCATGTCTTCTGTCTAAAATATCATTGCTCAGGAGGTCAAAAACGCCACTGTCAAGTAACTTATTGGTTAAGGTCCCACCACTGCCATGTCCAAGTGTGATAACGTCAAAATCCAGCTTTGGCATGGGGCATTGCAATTGCATTCGTAATTTTTTTGAATACGACATTTATAACTGTTTAAGATGGATTATGCTTCAACCAAACCTGAAAAATGATAATAAGCAGCACAGGCCCCTTCACTACTTACCATGGGAGCTCCCAGCGGAAATGATGGTTTGCATTTTTTACCAAACTGAGAACATTCAAAAGGCTTTTTAATACCTTTCATAATCTGCCCGGATATGCAATCCGGGTGCTCGGGTGCTTCTTGAATGGTAATATTAAATTTTTTATTAGCATCAAAAGAAGCGTATTTCTCTTTTACTGCATAGCCACTTTCCGGGATTTCCCCAATCCCTCTCCAAAATTGATTTTTAATTTCAAAGACCTCAAATATCATTTTTTGTGCTTCGGTATTACCATTTTCTTTTACAATTCTTGAATATTGATTTTCAACTTGGGCTTTGCCTGCTTCCAATTGATGGATTACCATTAGAATACCCTGTAAAACGTCCAGAGGTTCAAAACCGGTAACTACAATAGGAACTTGATACGTTGCGGAAAGCGGATGATACTCGGAGTTCCCCATGATAGTACAGACATGACCGGCTGCCAAAAAACCATCTATTTTACTTTGATCATCATCAATTACAGCTTTAATTGCCGGCGGGACCAGCACATGTGATGCTAAAATAGAATAGTTGGTCAGGCCTTTTCTATGTGCATGAACAACCGATAAGGCATTTGCCGGAGCTGTAGTCTCAAAACCTACTGCAAAAAACACCACTTCTCTGTCGGGATGCACTTCTGCAATTTTAACTGCTTCCAGAGGTGAATAAAGAATACGTATATCGGCACCCTTTGCTTTTGCTTCCAGCAGGCTAATTTTTGAACCTGGTACGCGAAGCATATCGCCGAAAGAACACAAAATTACATCTTCATTTAAAGCTAAATGAATGGCCTTATCAATTAAGTTAACAGGGGTTACACAAACGGGGCACCCCGGGCCATGGATCATGGTTACTTCTTTTGGTAACATATCAATGATACCATTTTTGACCAGACTATGTGTCTGCCCGCCACAAACCTCCATAATAGACCAGGGCTGTGTAACAATTCTTTCTATTTCTTCGAGATACTTTTTAGCTAATTCAGGATCTCTGTATTCGCTCATGTACTTCATATTTCTCCTTTTTTAGGGAGATACTCGTCAACATCTTCTAACTCCCCCAACTCTCCAATTTCTTCTAAATATTCAAAGGTTTTTTTGGCTTCTTCTTCATTTACTTTACTAATAGCTACGCCTACATGTACCAATACATAATCACCTACGGCAGCATCTGGTAAGATCTCCAAACTGGCCTCCTTAGTGATACCTCCAAAAGATACTTTTGCCATTTTTACCATGCCATTATGTTGTAATTCAATACTTTTTATTTTACCAGGAACTGCTAAACACATAGTTTTTAGTTTTTGATATGATTATAATACATCAATTGCCCAAATGATATATTCTCATCATTAACAGACAATTTACGATTTAATTTTAAACTAATTCTTTCTTTTTTAGCCATCTGGCGTAAAATGGAAACTAACAAAGCGTTTTGAAAAACACCCCCGCTGGAAGCAATGATCTTTACATGATTTTCTTTGGCCATTTTTATAATGCACTTTGCCAGTGTATAAATAAAGCTATAGGCCAGTTGTTCCTTACTGAATCCCTCCTGATATGCCTTTACAATAGTATGAATAAGCTGTTTTGACGGAATGTTTACGTAGGTGGTTTTTTGTAGAAGATCTATATAATTACTTCCGGAATATCTGCCGGCACAGTTTTCGAGTTGCATGGCTGCTTCTGCCTCAAAAGTATTTATATCTACAATATCTAATGCAGATGCCGCGGCGTCAAATAATCTGCCAACAGACGATGTTTTTAATGTGTTGTTTTTAATGGTTTTTGAATAAATATTCCACTCTGTTTCTAAAAACTTATTTTTTATAATATCTCTATGTTTCGTATTTAAAAGGCTAAACAATGCTAACCGGGGTTCTTTTGCCATTTTTTCATTAGCCAGCCAGTCGTAATGATCAAAGTGTGCCAATCGCTCTATTTTATTTTTATGGTAAATAAAAAACTCACCCCCCCAAATGGTATTATCATCTCCGAGCCCTGTTCCATCCCAAACAACACCTAATACTTTTTCGTTAGAGTCAAACAGATCATGTTCTCCTAAAACACTTGCGAAATGTGCTTTATGATGTTGTATTGCATACATTTTAGCATTTTTTTCTTTGGCTAATTCATTACCTAAAATGCTGCTTTGGTATTGAGAATGTTTGTCAATAAGTATGGTCTTTGGTATGGTTTCAAACACATCTATGTATTGTTCAATGGTGGTTTTGTAACGCTCCAGCACATCATAATTATCTAAAGTTCCAAAGTACTGACTTACGTATGTCTGGCTATTGGGTACAAACGTAAATGTACTTTTTAAATGTGCACCCATAGCTAAAACAGGTTCTTTTGAGCTTTTCTTTCTATACATGTAATTGGGGGCCAGGCCTCTTGAACGCCTTAAGATAAGTTGCCTGTTATTAACAAATTTTACTACGGAGTCGTCTTGCGGGAATTGAATATCGAGATTGTGGTGCAGGAAATAATCAGCAATCGCCATTAATTTTTCTGCTGCCTCTTCTTTTTTAGATGTAATTGGTGAACTGTGTATGTTTCCACTTGTAGCGACAACAGGCTTTTGTAGTTTTTGCATAATACACTCCAAAAGAGCAGAAGACGGAAGCATTACACCTGTTTGGTTTAAGTTGGGTGCGATCGCAGGGGTAGCGATCTGTGTTCTTATTGTATTTTTTAGGATCACTATGGGTGCTACTACAGATTGCAGTGCTTTACTTTCATGTTCACTTAGGTCAAACTCTTCTTTAATCGTTTTTAAAGTTGGATATAGTACGGCAAATGGTTTGTTGGGACGTTTTTTTCTCGATCTTAATTCGTGGATCGCTTTAGTACTGTAAGCATCGCAGCATAATACATAGCCGCTGGTGTTTTTTATGGCAAGAATTTTTCCTTCGGAAAGAAATTGTGCCGCTTTATTTATGATTTCCTGTTGGTTTACGGTAACTGATTCGCCAATATGATTTGTCAGTTCCATTCGTATCCCGCAGGAAGCACATGAATTGGTTTGTGAATGAAAACGTTTGTCACCTGCGGTGGTATATTCTTTTTTGCATACCGCACACATGGTAAAATTGTGCATGGAGGTGTGGGTTCTTTCAAATGGGAATTTTTGTGTGATGGCATAACGCGGACCACAATGTACACAGGTAGTAAAAGCATACGCATGACGTCTGTTTCTTAGATCAGAAATCTCAATTTTGCATGACTGGCAAATGGCGAAATCGGGTGTTAACGGGATATTGATTTGAGCATGCCTTTTGGTAGGAATAATTGAAAAATCATTGTATTGAGTAAAAGGGGCCTCTACTATTGAATATGCAGTTATTATGGCTATTTTTGGTTTCTTTTCAATAATTTCTTTTAAAAACTTTGTTGCATATTTTTTGGAAGTATTGCAAAAAACAACAACGCCCTCTTCGTTATTTGAGACGGTTCCCTTTAGCGTATTTTTAATGGCGAGATTAAAAACAAAAGGACGAAACCCTACCCCCTGAACTCGCCCTTTGATTTGTATTTTAAAAGTTAAACTCACCAGGAAAACCTCTAACCCAGTTGCTTCTGTTTTACTTTTTCAAGTAACCAGTCACACCATGTATTAATACCTTCTTCTGTTAGGGAAGAAATTTGTATTACTTCTAGCTCATGATTAACCTCACGGGCATCTTTTGTTACCGCTTCTACTGAAAAGGGCAAATAGGGCAACAAATCGGCTTTCGACACCAGCATCATATCACTGGTAAGGAACATGCGCGGATATTTTTTGGGTTTATCGTCTCCTTCGGTAGTTGCCATAAGCGTAACCCGATAATCTTCGCCTAGATCGAAAGAGGCAGGACATACCAGGTTCCCTACATTTTCTATAAATAACAAATCAATATTTTCCAAATCGAACTTATCCAGTACCTGATGTACCATTTGGGCCTCCAAATGGCAAATGCCTCCCGTTACGATTTGTAATGCAAAAATGCCTGCTTCACGAATACGGTCGGCATCACGCTCGGTTTCCAGATCGCCAACCATAACAGCCATGGTGAGTTTATTTTTTAGTTTTTCGGCTGTTTTTTGCATCAGTGTGGTTTTTCCACTTCCTGCAGAAGAGGTAATATTCACTAAAAGGGTTTTGGTTTTTACCATTTCTTTGCGGATAATATCAGCCACAAAATCATTGGCTTTCAATAAGTTGATATTGGTGTTCTCGCATTGTGCTGTGCCACGGGCCGCTTTTGTTGATTTTTCTACACTCATAACTTTTTAGTCTTCAAATTCTACTTTATGTATTAACATTTCTTCGCCCTGAATGATATTTTTACTGGGACGTTCACAGTTTTCGCAGAGAAACCGATAGTTTTCTACTTTGGTAATGTGATTACAGATCTCGCATTGAATTTTTATATCGGTTGATACGATATGTAATGCTACATTATGATATTTTGAACCACAATAATTATAGGCACTGTAAGCATTATGCAACAATCTGGGTTCTATATTAGATAAAATGCCTACTTTAAGATGGATCGCTTTCATTTTTTGAAGCTTTTCTTCTTCAAACTCCATCTCTAAAGTGCGTATGATGCTGTTTACTATTGATGTTTCGTGCATTTTATAATATCGTTTTTAAAGATTGTAATTTGGCTTCGTGAAACGCTACTTTTTCTAACATACCGATATCCTCAACCAACGTTTTTACTTCGTTTATTTTATGGCGCATTTCATCAAGACGTTGGGCTTCGTCATCATGTGTTTCGTTATGCAGTAACCAATACAATTCTAACTGATTGATCAAGGTGGAGGCGCGCTCAAATGGATATTGCTCTGCTGTTCTAACCTGTAATGCATTTTCAAATAACCTTAAAGCTTTGTGCAGATTGTTGTGTAATCTCGCTTCAGGAAAATTAATTAAAGCTGTGGCATAGTTATGGCTTATCATAGCATTTTCATAGGGATATTTGTCTTTTGTGTAAAATGCCAGTGCTTCTTTAAAGGATGACGCACAAAAAGCGGTCCACATAGGTTTTTCTTCTGCTGAAACGGGGATTTCAGAATAAATCAATGCCATATTATGGTGTATATCTGCAAATTTTTGCGGATGTGTATCCCGTTTAAACACTTTTAAGGTATCCTGAAAAGCATTAATGGCAGGTTTGTAATATTGCGCATGTCCGTTTTTGCTCCAGGTGTATAATAAGGTTGCTTTGCGTAACCCCGCTTCGCCTAAAAACTCTGGTACATCTTCTTCTTTAAAAATTAGAAGTGCTCTGTTAATGAGATCTTTAGATGTGACAAAATCCTTCTGATAATTTGCAATTTCGGAAGCATCAATCAGTAACAACCCAGAATTTACATATAGTTGATGTTTGTCATAGAATGCAATACTTTTTTGAAATAGATCCTGAATGGTTTCCAGCTTTTTGGTATCAAAAGGAATTTGCAATTGCTGCATCATAGCGGTTGCCAGTTGTACATTCAATGCATTTTTAGCCTCTTCTGAAATTGCGTTGTTCAGTAATGAATGGATCAGGGCCTCTGCTTTTGAAAACTTTTGAACATCCATTAATAAATTGATGTAATGTTTAGCAGTAAATATTTTTAATTCATCATTTTCAGCAGTTTTTATAGCGTCTTCATAGTTTTTCTCCAGTTGCTCTAATGACCAGCGATTGGCAATACTTCCATAGTGATGTATCACACATTTATTGTGTTTTACGGATATGTTTTCATAAAGTTCCTGGTTAATTTCATATCCAAATCGAATGTTTGTTGCGGCAAGCAGGTTTTTATAGAGTATGCTGGTTTGGGGAACATATTCAAATGCTTCCTGATGATTTCCCAAACTATAAAATATAATTGCCAGTAAGTGATATTCTGAAAAAATTACCGGCGGAATGAGATAGGGGGGTTCTGTATCATGCCAGTCTAATGACTTTTTAATGGTGTTATTATCAACAATGATCAACTTTGAAGCCTGTTGTATATCTCCGTCATTAGTAACAAGGGTAACCAGTTCATGCAATCGGTTTACCGATGCTATGGTACTTTCAACTTCCGGTTGATGATCAGTTGTTGTTAAAATTGTAAGCATTTTTATCTACTTTTTGGGTTCCGCGAGTATCTTTTGCTGCGGCATTTTTCATGTGTAAGGCTGCAATTTCTGCAAGCCGCTCTGAGCGATAATCTCCAATCTCTCTAATGAGTATGCGATTAGGGTCTTTAGTGTCAATAAAGATCAACGATACGAGCCAACGCCCTTTTATGTACTCAACTTTGCTTTGTACTTCTGCATTTAGTAACCAGGTATCGTCTTTAGATAAGGTCATATTTTAATTTTTAGCAGGCTTGTTTTTTCAATGAGCTCAAATTCTAACTCTCTGTCAAAAAAAGCCAGATCATTATCAATCAAGATCTCATGAATAGCCAATGTTTTGTCGCCTTTTAAATTGCGCTCCTTTAATAAAAACTGCACCGGATTTTCATACATTTTTATAAACCATTGGCTTGATACCGGGGTTACTAACAAAAGTTCCTGTTCGGTATTGTAAACTGCATAGGCGTAATGAATATTACCAAATACGGTTTTTACTAACTCATTTTCGATATAAATATGTGAGGACTTTAGTGATATCATCAGTTTACAGAAATATGCAAATCATCTAAAACATATTGTACCACTTTATCGCCTGCATCTTGTACTTCTTTGCTTAACTCTATCTCTAACCTTGTGTTTTCAACAGCAATTAAATATACCTGAATATCATTAGGATACTCATCCTGTAATATCTTTTTGGCATATGATAATGCCTGATCCCATTTCATGCCGTGCAAGAAAACCATAGGGTCATCTTGTGGTGCACGCATCACTTCTTCTGCCGGTAGTTTAAATAAGGTACCTGCGGGTTCGCCGGAATTAATTACGGCATCGACTAAAATTATTTTTTGGTGTCCTTTCAACCCGAATAGTACTTCAAAGGCAGCAGTTCCCATATCGAAAATGCTTATATTCTGGTTATCTCTAATGCTTTTTTTTAGTTGCTCAATGACATAAATACCTATGGCATCATCACTTCGAACCGGATTTCCAAACCCCATAACGGCCGTTTTCATACTTTTTTATTCTTTTTTTGCCTTTTGGAAAAGCAAGACCCGCTGGCTAATAAGAGACAGCAGGCCTTAAAATATATACTCAGTTTTTTTAATTTCTTTGTGAACTTATAATTTGAATTTGGATAATTCAATGCCGCTTTTCTCATCGTGTGCATGTACTGTACATACTAAACACGAGTCAAACGAGCGTGCTACCATACCTACTTCTACAGGATCGTTGAGATCTTCAATATTGGTTCCAAGAAGCGCAGCTTCAATGGGCCCTGAATTGTCATTTCCGTCATTTGGCCCTACGTTCCAGGTGGTGGGCGCTAGTACCTGATAGTTTTTAATGACGCCGTTTTCAACTTCAATCCAATGTGCTAATGCGCCACGGGCAGCTTCGGTTGCTCCAAAACCTTTACCGTCTTTTTCGATGGGTTTGATATAGAATTCTCCGTCTAAATCAATTTCAGATAACCATTGACCAACTAATTTATACAGTCTGGGGGCCTCATGCATTCGTGCTAAAACACGGGTGAACACACTTGCACCGCCCAGTTTTCTGTAAGCGTCAATAAAAAACGGGTCTCTAATTTGATGATCTAAATTATTGGGGTTACCATTCATGATACAACGTGCCATGGGGCCTGCTTCGACCACCTGCCCGTCATAACGAGGTGCTTTTGACCAACTGTATTTTCCATCAAAGTCTGAATGATGTAATGGTTGTGATTTAACGGGAGTTGGTATGGGTTCATCCCAGGGATGCAGACCGTCTTCCTGGTTTCCATACCAGGAATGTTTTACGTCTTCACTTACTTTTAAGTGATCAAACTCATGCCAGTTTTCACCATCAAAAAATCCGCTTGAACTTATCAAAGCCTTATTGCGGCCTTCAATGGTTGGATGGTTATACATATCTTTATGCAGGTATGTGCCAAATGCTATGAATTTGCCAACGCCTTTGCCAAAATTATCTAAACCAAATTCTAATCCTGCTCTGATATATAAACCCAGGTCACTGTTTTTGTGAGCATCACTTTCTTCCAGCCATGCTAACATGTCTTCCCATGACTTGATCTCGAGATAACGTTCAATAGTACAGCCTAGCCACACAGGTTCTAACCAGTCGTTTTTAAACTGTGTTAATATGGCATGTGCACGTGTAATATCTTTTAAGGTAGGAGCACACATTACCCCACCAGGCACCATATAACTTGAATGAGGCCATTGCCCGCCAAATAGTGAATAAATTTGAACCGGAAGCCCACTTGCTGTTAAACCTATTTGAAAAGTTTCTCCCACGTAAGCAGACCATCGTTTTACCACTTCTTTATATAAAGGCTGGCTGGCATATTTTTTATTGGCCATATCTGTTGCAAAAATGGCATAAAACCAACGTGGAATACTCTGCAGGGTCTCTGTAGCCTGGCCTATAGCTCTAAGTAATAAGGCATTGGGTGATAATTTGGTGCCCCAGGCAGTATCTAAAGCAGAAGACGCACAATATAAATGCGAACCTCCGCAAATACCACAAATACGAGGTGTTACTATTAAACCCGATTGAGGGTCCTTACCAGCCATGATTTGTTCAAAACCCCTAAACATGGCAGCTTGAGTATGTGCTCTTGTGACTTTACCGTTATCAATATAAACCTTTACATCTAAATCGCCTTCAACACGCCCTACGGGGGAAATATTTAATTCTTTTACTGACATTATCTTGTGTTTATATTATTTGGAAGTTTCCATTATACGCTTATTTTTGGGCATTACTTTCTGGAAACCTGCTTCCATATAGTAGGCTAGTTTGGTTCTGCCATGCGGTACTTCTTTAGGCAACACACCTAAATACTTCATGGTTTTAAATACGCTTCCTTTTTTAAGATCGTGATGAGGAAAACCGGGTTCTGTACATCCCAGGCATGGGTGGTTGGTTCGTGTTTTGCTCGATTGGCGATTCCACAATATATTATTACAACTGGCACGTGTCATTGGCCCGCGACAGCCTACTTCGTAAAACAGGCATCCTCCGCGTTTGCCAAAGTTTCCATCTACTTTTTGAGCAAAATTGGTTACGTTGGTACAGCCGTCCTGTACAAAATTGGTAAAGAATGTTTTTGGCCTGTGATAATCATCAATAACCACATCCCCGATACGTCCAACCGCAATAGCTACCAGAATCTGAGTAATCCAATCAGGGTGTGCAGGACAACCAGGAATGTTTATTACAGGCAAACCTCCTTTTGAAATATAGTTTTCTCCCAAAAAACCGCCTTTTTCCTTTTTGTGGAATTGCAGTCCGGTAGATTCACTTGGGTTGGGTGGCACTGCAGGGATACCGCCCCATGTGGCGCAGTCTCCAATAGCAACTACGTAACCGGCAACTTCAGATAATTCCTTAATCCAGTCCATCATGGGTCTGTCGGCAAAATAATTCATCGTTCCCGTTCCGTTTGGGCCCTGCACTAAGGAGCCCTCGTAAACCAAAATATCCATTTGAACTTTTCCGTCGAGAATATCCTTTAGTAAATCCTGCACCTGATCACCAATTTGTAACCCTGTTGTTGGATGCCAAAGAATGTTTAGCCCAAAGTCAGTGATCAACTCTACTACGGTAGGTTCTTCAGCGTTGAGAAAAGACATGGTATTCCCGCTACAGGCACCTCCTTGTAGCCATAAAACATTTGCCATAATGTGGTTGAGTTTAAAGAATTAAGGGTTTAAGCTACTAAAAAAGGAGAGTTTGAACAAATAAAAAATATTAAAAAAGTAAAAAAGAAGTTAAAAAAATAAAATTTTGTGATTTCAAGAGTTGAAAACATATTAAATTATAATTTTTCATTCTGAAAAAGCTAATTTTTATTATTTGCGCCACTTGAAAATGACATTTAAGAAAACGGTGTTTATTAAAGAAAAACATCTATTAACAAAACTTACATGACCTTAGAAAAGAAATTACATTCCTGCAGTCACGAAACTAAAGAAAATGAAAGCAGTGTATTCTCGAACGGTTGATATCCAGGGAAGTCATGATACGGTTTTAAATGCAGAGGCTTCTTTTATTTAAGAGTTTTTTTCTTTTTTATAAAACGGGAAGGGTAGGGTTTTGACCTTTTAGCCTGTTTTATTGTAAAGGAACCATAAAAACTGAAACTATGATGAAGTTAACAAGTATTACTGGTATTTTGCTTTTCATTTTATTCTGGTCTCCCGCGGTATTCGCACAAAGTGCTGAAGAACCATCTCCTCAGGATAAAACATCTTACTATGAAAACAGAGCACGGGAAGACGCAGCTTTTGAACAACGTTTTAGTGCCAAAAGTGAGGAGGAAGAAGATAAGTTCTGGAAAGAACAAAAGGCTTATGAAAAGAATTTAAAAAAACGGGATCGAAAAGCATACAGAGCGTATATGAGAGGAAAGCGCGCAGCATACAGAGAGCATATAGAACACTGTGATGCACATTGCCACCATAGTGCTTTTTACTATGAACATGCTTCTTTTTACTATCACGGTTATCATGGGTATGGAAGGCGCTATCCCGCAACGCATGGGGTAAGGGCTCGTGTGAGATTAGGAACGCCTGCTATTCGTATTGGTTTATAAGATAACTACTCTATTAAAAACCGGCTTCACAGCCGGTTTTTTAAAAATAGATATCGGTTGCCAGTCTGTAGGTATTTGCGTGTGCTTCAACAATGGTTTTAATATCAGGTGAGTAGCCGCCTCCCATACTGCATTGTACGGGTATTTCAAGCTTTTTGCAGGTTTCCAGTACAATTTCATCTCTATGCATACAGCCTTCCATACTTAAAGCCAGTTTTCCCAGTTTATCATTTTCAAGTATATCTACTCCGGAGAGATAAAAAATAAAATCAGGCATATGCCGGGCAATAAGTTGGGTAAGCGTCTTTTTGAGTAGAGACAGGTATTCATCATCCCCGGTTTTATCGGGGAGAGCAATGTCCAGATCGCTCTTTTCTTTTTTAAAAGGATAATTGCTTTTTCCATGCATGGAAAAGGTAAATACAGCAGTATTATTTGCAAATATTTCGGCGGTGCCGTTTCCCTGGTGCACATCCAGATCTACAATCAGGATTTTTTTAGCCTGTTTTCGATATTGAAGATAGCAGGCTCCAATGGCCTGATCATTCAGCAAACAGAAAGCTTCTCCACGATTGGAATACGCATGGTGCGTTCCACCTGCAATGTTCATGGAAATGCCGTATTGTAATGCGTATTCACAGCCCTTTAGGGTTCCGTTAGCAATACGCAATTCTCTTTCAATAAGTTCTTTTGAAAGCGGAAACCCTATTTTACGAGCCTCTCTCGCACTTAACTGTAGTTGTTTAAGGTTTTGATAATAGGTAAGAGTATGTGCTCTTAAAACATGGGCATCGTCAGGAATCTCGGGGGAGAAGAAATTTTCTTTGGTACAGGTGCCTTCATGTAGCAGTTGCCTGGGCAGCAACTCGTATTTAAGCATGGGAAAGCGATGCTTTTCCGGCAGGGGATGTTTATATAAAGGGTGGTACGCAATTTTAAGCATATAAATTATAAATGCTAAATAAAGATACTTACTTTTAAAACGTCATCAGGGTATGGGTCTTTTCTTTTTTTATCATAAAAACCATATACAAATATGACTCCTGTTTAAAAAGGTTTTCGTAAGAGTGTGTTAGTTAATGGCCGTACCGTTTTCAACGCCTTCTTCATCAGGATTCACAAAAACCAGTTTACCTTCACTGTTCTCAGTAAGTAAAAGCATGCCTTCACTTACCACACCCCGTAACTTTCTGGGAGCCAGATTGACCAGAACGGTCACTTTTTTACCTACTATTTCTTCGGGGGTAAAGTGCTCTGCAATACCGGATACTATGGTGCGGGTATCCAGTCCGGTATCTACTTTGATCATGAGCAGTTTATTGGCTTTGGGTACTTTTTGCGCTTCAAGTACGGTACCGATTCGCAGGTCTATTTTGGTGAAATCGTCAAAAGAAATGGTTTCTTTCTGAGGTTCAATATGCATAGATTCTGAGGTTTCATTGGCCTTTTTAGTGGCTTCGAGTTTATCAAGTTGTGCCTGAATTTGCAGATCTTCTATTTTGGAGAACAACAGTTCACTTTTTCCAATGCTGTGATAAGGTGGTAACAGGAATTTTGCATGTGTTACATCTGTCCATTGAGGTGTTCCGGTTTCCAGGTCCTGAAATGCCAGGATGTTTTTTAATTTTTGAGAAGTAAACGGTAAAAAAGGTTCACTAAGTACGGCGAGTCCTGCGGCTATTTGCAGTGCGGTAAACATAATAGTTTTTACTCTTTCTTCATCTGTTTTGATCTTTTTCCAGGGTTCTTCATCTGCCAGGTATTTGTTCCCGAGCCTGGCGAGGTTCATAAGTTCTTGGCTGGCCTCACGAAACCGAAACCTCTCTACAGATCTGCCTATTATCTCGGGAAAGGCTTGTAGTTGCCGGAGTGTTTGATTATCAATTTCTGAAAAAGATGCAGGTTTGGGTATGACCCCGTTGTAATATTTCTGGGTTAGTACGCCCACACGATTGATAAAATTCCCGAAAATGGCAACCAATTCATTGTTGTTGCGCGCCTGAAAATCTTTCCAGGTAAAATCGTTGTCTTTGGTTTCCGGCGCGTTTGCTGTTAGTGTAT
Source organism: Ascidiimonas aurantiaca (assembly GCF_037646345.1). Classification (NCBI taxonomy): domain Bacteria; kingdom Pseudomonadati; phylum Bacteroidota; class Flavobacteriia; order Flavobacteriales; family Flavobacteriaceae; genus Ascidiimonas; species Ascidiimonas aurantiaca. The sequence continues at coordinate 45,739 of NZ_JBBEWR010000013.1, forward strand.
AACGCAACACGTCCTGCTGGCCGGGAAATTCTTCCAGGTACTCATGCAGCCAGACGGCCCAGTTTTTGGAAGTAGATAATTTGTTGCCTTCCAGATTGAGGAATTCATTGGCGGGTACGTTTTGAGGGAGTATATAACTGCCCTCAGCTTTTAGCATGGCGGGAAAAATGATACAGTGAAAAACAATATTGTCCTTACCTATAAAGTGAATAAGCTTTGTGTTTTGATCTTTCCAGTAGGGTTCCCAGTCTTTTCCTTCTCTTTGTGCCCATTCTTTGGTAGAGGAAATATAGCCTATGGGGGCATCAAACCATACATAGAGTACTTTTCCTTCGGCTCCTTCTACGGGAACGGGAATGCCCCAATCAAGGTCACGGGTAACGGCTCTGGGCTTAAGGCCGTCATCTACCCAGCTTTTAACCTGCCCATATACATTAGGTTTCCAGTCATTTTTATGTCCGTCAAGTATCCATGTCTTTATAAAATCATTGTATTGATCCAGCGGAAGGAACCAGTGTTTTGTTTGCTTTAATGAAGGTTTACTCCCTGAAAGTACAGATTTGGGATGAATGAGATCGGTAGCATTTAATGAACTACCGCAACGTTCACATTGATCTCCATAGGCTTCTTCATTACCACAAACGGGGCAGGTACCTGTAACGAAGCGATCTGCAAGAAATTGTTGGGCCTCTTCATCATACAGTTGTTCGGTTACTTCTTCTGTAAACTTACCGGCATCATACATTTTTTTGAAAAAGTCTGAGGCGGTTTTATGATGAACAGGTGCCGAGGTACGGGAATAATTATCAAAAGAAATACCAAAATCTTCAAACGATTTTTTGATAATGCCATGGTACTTATCTATAATTTCTCTGGGCGAGACACCTTCTTTTTTAGCTCTCATGGGAATAGCCACACCATGCTCATCACTGCCACATATATATAATACATCACAGCCAATACCTCTAAGGTATCTTGCATAAATGTCGGCGGGAATGTACACACCTGCCAGGTGGCCTATATGAATGGGTCCATTGGTATAAGGCAATGCGGCCGTTATGGTATATCTTTGCGTATTTTCAGCAGACTTTTCAATTGTTTCTGACATGGGTTTTCACTTAGCTGTGCAAAAATACAGATTTTGACATAGCGAGTGGAGCATGTTGTAAATAAAAAAGACTTCTGTAACCGGGAGGTTTTACTGCTTATGACCGTATAAGGACTGATTTACTGTATTTACGATTTTTGTAGTCTATACGATAAATGTATTGACCTGTGGATAATCGCGTGGCTATATTATCTTTAATAGGGATGGTATAGGTACCCTCTGTCATTATTTCATTTTTCACAGTTCCTATGCGTTGCCCCAGAATATTATATAATTGTATATCGATAAGGCCTGCCTCTGGTACTTCAAGGTACACTGAAGGTTCTCTGTTTTCTTCGTAAACGGGACGATGTTCAAAACCCTCTACCAGAACCGGAGGCTCGGGAGGGTTGGTAACCCCGTTACAATCAAAGCCAATTTCTATATTTTGCATGGGCCTTCCCAGTAAATACTCTTCAACCATTTGCTGGTCTATACATAACCATTTATTCATGACGGTAGCATACAGATCTCTAAAGTCGGTAGTGAAACGGAGGTTGCCACGATCCGGATCGGAAAGATCTGGGTGTTCTCCTATAAACCCGTTACCGTTAAGTGCGGGGCCAAAAAAGAGGGTAGGGGCTGCAGCGCCGTGGTCGGTCCCTAAAGAGCCATTTTCAAAGATCCTGCGTCCAAATTCTGAGAAGGTCATACCAAGCACTTTTGATTGCATACTTGCAAAACCGAGGTCTTCATAAAAATGCTTTACTGCGAGGGATAATCTTGACATAAGACGCTCGTGGTTTATAGGCTGATTGGCATGTGTGTCAAAACCGTTTAAACTTACCATGTACACTCGGGTACCGAGATTTCCTTTAATGAGGCGTGCCAGAATGGCCAGTTGCTTGGCAAAATTATTGTCGTCATATTCTACATCATTTCTTCCGCGTTCATAGGCATCGTGAATAACACCTGCGTATTTATAAGTGGTATTGGTGGTGCCTCTCAGGAAACGCAACTGATCTCCATACATACAATCGGGCATATTTTCTACGGGATATACCTGCCCCTGTTGAGCGATACGTTCTAATTGATTAGGATTGGCCGTAACAAAAGCATAGTTGGTTTGCGTTCCTTCAAAAATGAGGTTCCCAAAACTTCCAATTTGTATAGCTGCCGGAGTTTCCGGAGGCGTTACCAGATAATCGGGATAAATATCTTCAAAATAACGACCCATCCACCCGGTTCGTAAACGGGTAAGGTGTTCTGTAGAGGCCCAAATATCTGATGAAGTAAAATGCGACAGGTTTTGTTCGGGATAGCCAACGCCATGCACTACTTTCATGGCACCTTCTCCCCATAGAGGTTCCAGGTTCTTCATATATCCGGCCATACCAAACTCATCGGTAAGGTTAATTACTTTACTTTCAGGAATGTATATGGAAGGGCGATTGTTGGCATACACATCAAACTGATTAAGGGGTACAATGGTATTAAGACCGTCATTACCACCATTAAGCCTTATGAGTACGAGAATATTATCGGTTTCTGCATTGTTAATGGCCATAGAAAGAGGAGACAATGATGAGGCACTCATAAGATTGTTACCTATCATCATGGTACCGGCACCGGTAATACCCAGGGCCTGTAAAAAGGACCGCCTACTCCAAAACGTGTGTTCCAGATCGTGTCTTTCTTCCTTTGTTAATTTTTTAGGGTGAATATCGCACATGGTGGGGCTATTTTAGTTGAAATTCGGGTTCTTTGCTAATGTGTTGTAAAAGTAAGAATACTTGATAAGGCCCGCTGTCCCAGTACAGGTTCCACGAACCATCATCATAATAATTATCAGGTACATCACTTTTAAAAACATCACCGGCAATTTTGTAATCATCTTCGGTAAGCAGGCCTTTGGGTACCAGTGTATCAATAATTACACGTGCTACATAATAAGGGTCTGAAGAAGTACCTGCAAGTGAAACGCCAAAAGTGCGAAATTGTTCCTGATCTCTATCCCAGTTACTAAACAGGTACCATTCTAAAATAGACCATCGGCCTATAAGTGCATTGGCGTTTATCCAGTTGCGGTTACGTTGCCAGCCGGCCACATCAACCGGGTCAAACAAGCGCTGCCCGATAAGGCTGCAAAAATAGATCATCCCTTCCATCAGTTCATCATCATACCCCAGGGAAGTTTCATTAATGAAATTAAGTGCCACATCAAAGGGACTCTTTATAATAACGCCTATGGATTCATCGTGAAAAAAGTGTTCACTTTTAAAAAGTTGCCTTAAAACGGGAGCGAGTTCCCAGTTGGCATCTATAAAGGTGGTAGCCATAGCATTTATAATGGGTTCCTGAGGCTCAGGATGTACAAAAAACTTATAGAGTTTTGAACAGATAAAATGTGCTATTTCATTTGCTCTTTCTTCAAAAAGAATATCTATCACATCGTTGTATCCCCAGTTTCCGGTTCGGCCAAATATGGTTTTAGGTCCGGGATCAAACTGGGCCTCGTCAAAGAGATAACCGCTCCAACGGTCGTCTTCTATGACGCTTTGCACATATCCCGTAAGGGCTTTAGACGTTTCTACAATATCTTCTTCCGTATAACCAATACCTTCACCCAGGGTGAACAGTTCAAAAAGTTCACGGGCATAGTTTTCATTGGGTCGGTTCCTCCGGTTTCGGTTCCCATCCAGATAACGTAACATAGCACTGGTAAGTCCTACTTCACTTACGAAGGTTTTAAAATTGCCAATGGCATGAACCTGTAAATTGTGTATGTATCCGTAGAGATAGGAAGGGGCATCATAAATGTTTAATTCGGTCACAAAGTGATTACTCCAGAAAAAACTAAGACGGTCCCTTAGGTTATTAGACAACATATTTTGAGTGTAGGTAAGAGCCCAGCTTTCTTTTTGCAGGTTTACCATTTCATTTCTCAGGTCATTATCTTCAGGGTAATCTGTAAGAGACCAGGTACCCCATTCGGGAGCCGGGGTTGGAGCCATATTTATGGCTTCATCAATAAGCTCATCTACGAGGTTGGCAGGTGTTTTTCCCAAGCCCTCATTGATCTTTGAGACAGAAGCACTAAAACCTATTCTTCGATAAAGGTGGTGTACTTTGGCTTCATTCCAGGGGTTTTCCGAAGAAGGAATATACGGGTCAAGAGAAGCGGTGTTGCAGTTGACAAATAGTTCCATAAGATTTTGGGCAATGTTTTTGGTTGACTAAGATATTAAAAATTAGTTTTTTACAGTATGGTTATCTTTTTAACGTTTATCTACCCTAAAATCGTATTTTAGTTTATGGTGATGTTGGGGCATTTAAGTATATACGATCAAACCAGCCGGCTTGGATCATATTTTGAATGTGGGAGCAAGGTTTCCCATAAAACGTATTTAACCTGACCATATGGCAAAACATTTTGAATTTGGTAAACAGGCTGAAGAAGCTGCCTGTAAATATTTAATGAAGAAAGAATATAACATACGGGAACGTAATTATTATTTTGGAAAGGCTGAGATAGATATCATTGCAGAAAATGATGATTATATAGTTTGTGTTGAGGTCAAGGCGCGAAGTAGTTCTTATTTTGGGAACCCTCAGGAGTTTGTAACAAGAAAAAAAGTACAGCAACTAGTCAAAGCCATGCATGAATATATGCAAACTAAAGAGGTAGATAAAGAAGTTCGTTTTGACATCATAGCGGTAATGAAAAACAAAGAAAAACTGGCGATAGAGCATCTGGAAAATGCTTTTTATCATTTTTAATATGGCAACTAATTGTTGTATTTGAAACAAAATGTGTTATTTTTGCATCAAAGATCATATGAGATGAAAACAATTTCTTCTGTTGTTGAGGTGTATATTAAGTCGAAACCTTTTTTACAAAGTGCCCTTTCCCAGGGTATTATTAACCTTACGTCTCTTTCCCGGATAATTAAGGATGATATAGAAGGCCAATTAGGAAAAGAAGTTCGTAATGGCGCAGTGGTCATGGCGTTAAAAAGATTATCAGATGATCTGGAATTCAGAGCCACGCATAAAATTGTCAAAACACTTAAGAACATTGGAGAAATAACTGTACGCTCTTCTCTAAATGATTATACTTTTAAGGTTTCTGATACGCTTTTGCATAACATGGCGCTGCTTATTACCAAGATACAGGAAAACAAAAATGCATTTTACACATCGTCCCGGGGGGTAAATGAGACTACTATTGTGGTGAGTAATAACATTGCAAAAGATGTGGAAGAGGTTTTCAGGAACGAAACGCTTATTGAAAGAATAGAAAACCTGTCATCTATAACTGTTAAACTTCCCAAGGAAAATGTTTCTATTCCCGGTATTTATTACTTTATTTTTCAAAGGCTATCATGGGAGGGGGTAAACATCTATGAAGTGATCTCTACTACGTATGAGTTCACGATCCTGGTTAGTGAAGAGCAGATTGATAAAGCTTTTAAGGTGATAAAAGACCTGAAGTCAATTTAAAGGTCTTTGCCCGTAGATCCCGGTTGCACAGCCAAAAAAATATTCGCAGTACGATACTTTGAGTCCACTTTCTTTAAATAAAAGTGCTGTTTTTTGTGCGTTTTGAAAGTTTTTGGAATAAATACCCAACATTTTATAACTTTCTTCACTTGTTGTGAAAAGGCGGCTTAAGAATGGGATTACTTTTGAAATGTAAAACAGGTAAAGAGCCCTCATTGAACGAGGCTTTGGCAGTGATACATCTACAAGGCTAAAGCTGCCACCGGGTTTTAAAATGCGGTGTACTTCTTTCGAGAAATCACGTATTTGTTCATGTGTAAAGGTTTTCATACCGTAGGCACAAATAACAGCATCTTGTGAGCTATCAGGAATGGAGTTATTAAAAACACTTTCCTGTAGTATGTGTATTTGATAACTTGAGTATTTTAATGAGCGTTTTTGTGCTTTTGCCAGCATACCTTCGGAAAAGTCAAGGGCAGTAAGACAGCCCTCCGGACCAATTTTTTTCAAGATGGCACTCCAGCATTCGCCAATACCGGTCATGAGGTCTGCTACATGGTCTCCAGGCTTTAAGGCAATTTTTTTTACGGCCTGTTGCCGCCATAAGGGGTAAAAGCCAAATGAGGTTAGAGTATTCATACGCTCGTAAGACCCACTCATTTGATTGAACAGGTTTGAAACAAAAGCTGCAGTATAAATACGATTATCCATCATTACAAGGAATATTTAAAGATACCTTAAATGAGAAAGAATGCCGTATGGATTAAAAGAAATATTTGTTAAAGTTTGGTTTGCCCGGGGTTTTGTTATGAATTGGCAGGGCTTTCTTTTTGGTTTACTTGAGGTAAGCTTTGTGTAAAGGGCGACAGTTGGTTCAACGCTTTATTTATGGAAGTTACATTTTCAAAAACCAATAACAGGCGTAAACCGTTACGGGTTTCTTTTTCTTTCATTTTACAGAGTTTCGGGTTGGCCTGTACAAACTGTAGTATTTTTGTGAAAGTATTGCTTTGATAAAAGCCACTTTGTTGGTCTGCAATAAAATACCCTATCATTTTATTTTTTTTCAGGACAACTCTTTCAAGGCCCATACGGGTAGCTACCCATTTAATTCGTACACTGTTAAGCAGGTCTTCTGCGGGAGGAGGCAACGGGCCAAAACGGTCTATAAGGTTTTGTTCATACAATGTGAGGGCCTCATCGTCTTTTAACTGGCTTAACTGGTTATACAGGTTGAGTCTTTCTGAGATATTGTTAATGTATTCATCCGGATATAATAACTGGAAATCTGTATCGATCTGGGTATCTTTCAGGTATTCCTTTTCTTTGCCTTCTTCCTGATAAAGCTCTTTAAATTCGTTTTCTTTGAGCTCTTCTATGGCTTCATTGAGTATTTTCTGGTAGGTCTCAAAACCAATTTCATTAATAAAACCACTTTGTTCTCCTCCTAACAGGTCACCGGCACCTCTAATTTCAAGATCTTTCATGGCAATATTGAAGCCGCTGCCCAGAGCAGTAAACTGTTCCAGTGCCTGAATTCGCTTTCGGGCATCTTCGGTCATGACACTGTAAGGGGGCGTAATAAAATAACAAAAGGCTTTTTTATTACTTCTTCCCACACGACCCCGCATTTGATGCAGATCAGATATCCCAAAATTATTAGCGTTGTTTATAAAAATGGTATTGGCATTGGGTACGTCCAGGCCGCTTTCTACAATACTGGTGGAAACCAGAATATCAAAACTTCCGTTCATAAATGCGAGCATTAAACTTTCCAGCTTCTTACCCTCCATCTGGCCATGCCCGATGCCTATTTTAGCATCAGGTACGAGACGCTGTATCATACCTGCCATTTCTTTAATATTCTCTATTCGGTTGTGAATAAAGAACACCTGCCCGCCTCTTTGTATCTCATAGATTATGGCATCACGTATCTGGTCTTCGTCAAAGCGTATGACGTTGCTTTCAATAGGGTAGCGGTTGGGAGGAGGTGTTGTAATTACAGAAAGGTCCCTTGCGGCCATAAGGCTGAACTGAAGGGTCCTGGGTATAGGGGTGGCGGTAAGGGTAAGTACATCTACATTTTCTTTAAGGGTTTTGAGTTTCTCTTTAACAGCAACTCCAAACTTTTGTTCTTCATCTACAATAAGCAGCCCCAGGTCCTTAAATTTTGTTTTGGGATTGGCAAGCTGGTGGGTGCCAATTATAATATCGATGGTACCTTTGGCCAGTTTATTGAGGATCTCGTTTTTTTCTTTACTGGTGCGAAAACGGTTAATGTAATCTACAGTTACCGGGAAATCTTTGAGTCTTTCTCCAAAGGTTTTGAAGTGCTGAAAGGCCAATATAGTGGTAGGTACCAGAACAGCTACCTGTTTCCCGTTGTCTATCGCTTTGAAAGCAGCCCTTATAGCGACTTCTGTTTTCCCGAAGCCTACATCTCCGCATATAAGGCGATCCATGGGGCGCTCACTTTCCATATCGGCTTTAACATCATCTGTTGCTTTACTTTGATCGGGAGTATCTTCATATAAAAAGGAAGCTTCCAGCTCGGTTTGCATATAACTGTCAGGCGCATATTGAAACCCTTGCTTCATTTTACGTTTAGCATAGAGGTTTATAAGGCTAAAGGCAATTTCTTTAACACGGGTCTTGGTCTTTTGTTTGAGATTCTTCCATGCATTGCTCCCCAGTTTATAGATTTTAGGAGGTTTCCCGTCTTTACCGTTATACTTGGTGATCTTGTGAAGGGAATGAATGCTCACATATAAAATATCACGGTCTCCATATACCAGTTTAATGGCTTCCTGCATTTTACCTTCAACGTCTATTTTCTGGAGTCCGCCAAATTTTCCAATACCGTGATCAATATGGGTAACGTAATCGCCTACTTCCAGATTGGTAAGTTCTTTTAAAGTAATAGCCTGTTTTTTGGCGTAGCCGCTTTTAAGATGGAATTTATGGTAGCGCTCGAAGATCTGATGATCGGTATAACAGGCAATTCCCAATTCTGTATCAATAAAGCCCTGGTACATACCAAAAACCAATGTTTTATAGGGTACGGGGTCTTCCATCTCTTCAAAAATATCATGAAAACGTTTCGCCTGTTGTTCGCTGGCACAACACAAATAATTGGTAATACCTTTTTCATGATTGTCCCGCAGATTGGCCATAAGAAGGTCAAACTGTTTGTTAAAAGAAGGCTGAGGGGTGGTTTGAAAACAGATTGTTTGTTCTGAAGATTTTGGGCCGGTGGAAGTGGCCATCTCTAACCGGGTAAAGTTTGCCAGTTGTGTTTTTAACAGAGAGGCAGTACAAAACAATTCTTCAGGTGCCACATGTTTTACTTCTCCTGATAACTGGAGAAAAGCTTCTTTGGCTTTTTCAAAGAGTTTGTCGGTTTGCCCCAAAAGAAGTTCTGTATTTTTTATACAAACCACTGTTTTCTGGGAAATATATTTTAAGAAACTTTCCCGCGATTCTTCCAGCAGCTTATTTTCCACATTGGGAATGATGCTTATTTTTTTAACGGGTTTGGTAGATAACTGGGTCTCGACATCAAATGTACGAATACTATCTACCTCATCCCCAAAGAATTCTATACGATAAGGCTCATCGTGCGAAAAAGAAAAAACATCTACAATACCACCGCGTACGGAAAATTCTCCGGGTTCGCTTACAAAATCAACCCGCCGAAACCTATACTCAAACAACACTTCGTTTACAAAGTCCAGCGAAACCCGATCTCCCTGTTGTAATTTCAGAGTGTTTTTTTCCAGTTCTTTCCGGGTTACGACTTTTTCAAACAGAGCGTCGGAGTAAGTTACAATAAAGGCCGGTTTTTTTTGTGAATTAATGCGGTTCAGTACTTCAGCTCTCAGGAGTACATTGGCATTATCGGTTTTTTCTATCTCATAAGGACGGCGATAACTCCCGGGATAGAACAAGACCTGTTTTTCACCAAGTAACTGCTCAAGATCATTAAGGTAATAGGCAGCCTCTTCCTTATCATTTAGAATGAATAGAAAAGGCAAATGGACCGATTCAAACAAACCGGCCATGACAAAGGAAAGTGATGAGCCGGTAAGACCTTTGAAATGAGTACGACTTTGGCTAACAGATATAGCATTCTGCAGTTTTTGCTGTGGCAAAGACTGTGTATAGTATTCCTGAATACGATGTATTGACAACTTAGCTATTTTGTGCAAATATAAGAAGTGCTTTGATTTTTAATAAACAAATTACATTTCCATATGGTACCAACATCCTGTAAAGAACATACAGGCTGTTATGATAATACCTTTTCAAAACAATGCACCAGCTTTTCTATTTCGTATGTTGTATTATAAACACTGGGAGAAACCCTGATCACTTTCCCTCTGAAAGAAATAAAAATATTATTTTCTTTAAGTAACCTGTTGAGCTTTGAAAGATCAGTCCCGGCAGGGGGAAATACCCCGAATAAATGATGAGCACGGTGACGATCGTCTTCAACAAAGCATCCCATAGTTCTGAGTTTTGAAACACTATCTGCAGAGATCTTTTGACAATATTCCTGAATGTTTTCAATGCCCCATTCCAGAAGCTGTTCTATGGCTTTGGTAAGCATGGGCAACAAAATAAAATTACTGGATTCACCCACAGAGAACCTGCCGGCTTTTGGCTGATAAGTATCTTTATAATCTACGAGACCTGCAAAATCATCACTTCCCAGGCGGTTCATCCAGTTCTGTTCAATGGGTATGCCTTTTTGCAGGCTCTTTGCGTAGTAGGCCATACCTAAAGCATAGGGCCCCAACATCCACTTATAGCCGCCACACACCAGGGCATCGGGTTGTATTTCGCTAACGGAAAAAGGAAGTGCCCCAATACTCTGTGTACCATCTATAATTAGAAATGCGTTGTATTCTTTTGTCTTTGCTCTAATGGCTTTCAGGTCGTACATAGTGCCATCTGCCCAATGTATATGGGGAATGGCTACAACTTTTGTTTTAGGAGTGATGGCCTCCAGTATAGCTTTGTTCCATGTAACGGCCCTTTCTGAAAAAGTTTCGGGAGGCATTACATTTTTTACGATTGCTCCGGTTTGTAAGGCTCTCTCATGCCAGCAATATACATTACTGGGAAACTGTTCTTTTAAAAGTACGATCTCGTCTTGCGGACCCAACTCAATGTTTTGAGCAGCATTGGCCAGGCCGTAAGATACTGAAGGAATTATGGCGGTGTCTTCAGGATCGGGAGCATTTATGAGGCTGGCGAAGCGCTGTTTTAACAGGGTTCTCCCTATAAAAAAATCAGTGCTTTCTATTTCATAGGGCCTGCTCTTTCTGTGTATTGCCTCTATTCCGGCCTGTGTAACGGCTTTTAGTTGCGGGGACATATAGGCCCCGTTTAGATAAGTAACCTGTTCGGGTAATTCAAAAAGATGTTTTTGATGATCCATTTGCTAAATTTTGAAAATGAAAAGTACCGATTTTTCCGGTTAGCAGAAAACTTTTTACAGGGCAGCGGGGAACTATCCTGAAATTAAAATCACTTCTTCGGGAGTAATTACATATACCTCATCATTTTTCTGCGGAGCTAACACATGACTTCCGGTAAAGTCTCCAAAAGCAGGTAAAATTAGCTGGTGTTCTTTACGAATAAAACACGGGAGTTTGAGCGTCTGTTTTCCGGTACCTTTGAGCCGGATACCCGGATGTATATGTCCACAAAAATTAAAAATATCTTTTTGTGTGTCCTGAGGGTGGTGTGTGAAAAGAAAAGGCCCTTGTTGCCAGGTCTCTGTTAAGGTAAACCCGAGGTTTTCAAAATGATGGGGGCTAATAATATCATGATTTCCTGTAATAAGAATAAATTCCAAAGGGTGTTTTTTTACCCATGCTTTAAACAAATGCCATTCTTTATTAAGGTGACTGTGAAAAAGATCGCCTAAAAAACAAACAGAAGCTGGTTTGAAAATTGCTATGCAGGTATCCAGCCGGCTATAGTTCTTTAGCGTTACTTCCAAAGGTACAGGAACTCCGTTTTTTCTAAAATGGGTACTTTTCCCCAGGTGAACATCGGCAATTAATAGCATAGAACGTTCTTCCCAGAAGATAACTCCTTCCGGATGGAGTATAAAATGATGCCCGTGAAGTTTCAGTTTCTGGGTCATACTACAAATATATGCGTTTGAGAAGTATTGTATAAAGCCTTTTGGAGGTTATTTTTCCAATTGAAGCGTCATGCGTTTAATACGGTCCTGAAGTTTTTCAGAGGTAAGTTTTTCACGTAACCGGTCGGTTATGATCGGGAAGGAAAAAGGAGTGGGTTTTTGACATTTTTTCCAAAGCAGTTCCTGGCTGGTAATTCGCTCCATAGCCTGAATAAGGCGGCCTTCTTCCAGCGAATGCTCAAAGGTTTCTCTAAATGCCTGACGATAGAGCAGATTATCTGGCTCAAAATCTCTAAAAACATTAAACAGGAGCTGTGAGCTGGATTGTAAATGTTTGTTTTTAACCAGTTTGTCTGGGTACCCTGTAAACACTAGCCCACCTATCACGGCAATATCCCGAAATTTGCGTCGTGCCATTTCTGTGGCATTCAGGCTTTTTTGCAAATCATCGTTTACGAAACGAGGCGTAAACAGATCATTGTCCAGAACCGCCTGCATATCTATGGGTTTATCAGCCAGCAGTTCGAAACCGTAATCGTTAAAAGCAATAGAAAAGGTAATAGGCTGTAAAAGGCTGATGCGATAGGCCAGTAAGCTACTCATGGCTTCATGCACTGCCCTCCCTTCAAACGGATAAAAAATAGCGTGATAGCCTTCTCTGGTTTTAAAGGTTTCTATAAGAAATTGCCGGTGTGAAGGAATGACAGACTCAAGCTGTTGCCGTTCAAAAATGGGTTGTAATGCCTTCGCCTCGGGTGTGGAAGCGTTAGTATCCTGCAATGCGTATAATTCTTCTCTTAGCAAATCACTCATTTGTGAGGAAAATGACATTCTTCCTCCCATCCAACTGGGTACTTTAGAGGTTTTCTGGCGGGACTTTTTAACCAGAACCTGCATTTGTTTGATCCTGAAAAGCTCCAGGTTTTTTCCGGCAAATGTAAACACATCACCGGGGGTGAGTTTGGATATAAACCATTCTTCTATAGTACCTATAAACCCTCCGGAAACGTATTTTACAGTCATAACCGCATCGCTTACAATGGTGCCTACAGACATACGGTGGCGCATGGCAACTCCTCGGTTATTGACTTTAAATTTACCATCATCTTCTATTTCAACCTTTTTGTATTCATCATAACTTTGCAGGCTTTTTCCGCCTTGGGTGATAAACAGTAGGAGTTCCTGCCACTGGCTGTCGGTAAGTGCCTGAAAGCAAAAAGTGGATCGTACTTCGGGGAGTATTTCTTCTGGATAAAAACCCTCTGAAACGGCCAGCGTAGTGAGGTATTGTACCAATACGTCAAAGCTGAGGAGGTACGGAATACGATCTTCTACTACTTTCTGTTTTACCGCTTTTTTTAAAGCAGAAGCTTCAATGAGTTCTATGGCATGCGTGGGCAGAAAGTAAATTACACTTTCTTGCCCGGGGCGGTGCCCGCTTCTTCCCGCGCGTTGTAAAAATCGCGCAACGCCCTTGGGGCCGCCAATTTGTATAATAGTTTCCACAGGTGCAAAATCTACTCCCAGATCAAGACTGGAGGTGCAAACTACTGCTTTAAGGGTCTCATTGCGTATGGCCTGTTCTACCCATTGTCGGGTTTCTTTGTTAATACTTCCGTGATGCATCGCAATTTCACCGGCCAGTTCAGGGTATTTTTCAAGGATGGCCTGAAACCAGATCTCACTTTGTGACCGGGTATTGGTAAACAGTAGGGTGGTTTTACTTTTTTTGATGATGGGAATAACCTCGTCCAACAGATGTATTCCCAAATGGCCACGCCAGGGGAATGTTTCTGTTTTTTTAGGTATAATCGATTTTACGGTAAGTTTCTTTTTAATGTTAGCCTTGATCAATACTGCTTTGGAAAGGGTGTCTTTATGGGTGCCTAAAAGTACGTTCATGGCCTGTTCCAGGTTGCCAATAGTAGCAGAGATACCCCATATACGCATTTCAGGACTTACCGTTTTGAGGCGGGAAAGGGCAAGTTCGGTTTGTACACCTCTTTTAGACCCTAACAATTCATGCCATTCGTCTATCACTACAGCGGTAAGCGAAGCAAATATTTTTTGGTATCCTTTGGAGGCTAATAATAAATGCAGGCTTTCGGGCGTGGTAATGAGAAGATCTGGCATATGCCGTTTTTGAGCTGCCCGCTCTTTCTGAGAGGTATCACCAGTGCGAATGCCTATTTCAAAAGGTACTTCCAGATCATTACAAAAACGCTGAGCAGCCTGTTGTATCTCTACAGAAAGCGCTCTTAAGGGAGTGATCCAAATGGCTTTAAGCCCTTTTTTATGGTTTTGTTTGTAATCGGGATGTTTGTACAGGTATTCTAATACTATAGGAACCCACAGCGCGTAGGTTTTCCCGCTTCCGGTGGGTGCGTTCAGGAGTCCGTTCTTTCCTTTTAAAAAAGCTTTCCAGCTTTGTTCCTGAAAAGGGAAAGGCTGCCATCCCTGATTTTGAAACCAGGTAACGGCAGGTTGCAGGATCTCTTTTTCGGTAGCCATGTTTTACTCGGTCACATTTTTGAACGAGAAAGTTACGGGATTTAAAGCGTATACTAAAATCCTGATGCGGCGGTGGTTCCCTGTTTCCTCACAGTTCATAAAGAACGGTAGAGGCCTACCGAAACAGTAGCCAGGTCACTATTGGGAAATTTCCTGAAAGTAGAGGGGTCTGCTTCAAGCCCTGCTTCTTTTAAAGCAGTAATAAATTCATCTATTTCAAGAATATACTGATCAGAGTATCCATGAGTGGCATCGTAGGCGGTGGCTGCGGTTTTACCGGGCATTTTTGCCACCAGTTTAGGATCTACCGTATGTAACTCTATAAGAAGCAGACCAAATTCCTGAACATAGGGTTTCCATTTTTCAAAATGCTGTTTGAGGGATGCGAACACCCGATTATTAGGGAGTCTTTTCCCATTGCTCACATAGGCTCCTGTAGAATGACTGGTTCTTATGGGAGCTGAATTTTGAGGTTCTTCCCATATGCGATTGTGATCTAAAAAAGTTCGCACATTGAGAAGGTCACTCAAGGTAATATTAAATTTTTCTTTAAGGTCAGATGCAAGCTGCTGAGGATTACCAATATCTCCCCAGATTATTTTGGCCCACACATCGGCCTGCACCAGGTTTTGTCGGGATACTTTTAAAGCCGCTTCGTTGTAGTCAACACCAATAAGAGTGAGCGGATGTTCATCCAGAACGGTACCGCGGTAGGTTTGTGTTTCAATTACCTGAAACAGATGTTTTAGGAATGCCCCGTTTCCACAACCCATATCCAGTATTCCTCTGGGTTGTTGCTCAATAGGTTTATTGAAGAGGTTTATGACCATTTCATCTACCACTTTAAAATAGGCCGCATGCGCACCGCCACTTCCCCAAACGTTCATTTCTCTGTCCACGTGTTTTTCTTCGGCACCTTTTTGTGTGTTTTTAAGAACTATAGGATTCCCAAAGAGCAACTCGTTCAGTTTTCTTAGGGTGGGAATATAAGAAACAGTTACTCCATAGGCACTGGCCCTTTTTGCAAAAA
This sequence comes from Ascidiimonas aurantiaca, assembly GCF_037646345.1. Lineage (NCBI taxonomy): Bacteria > Pseudomonadati > Bacteroidota > Flavobacteriia > Flavobacteriales > Flavobacteriaceae > Ascidiimonas > Ascidiimonas aurantiaca. The sequence continues at coordinate 61,027 of NZ_JBBEWR010000013.1, forward strand.
AGAGCCCCTGTTCTGTAAACTCATACACTCCGTTTGATTTAACAAACCAGTTGAGTTCGGTAAGAATATCCAGAAGTCGGCCAAAACCTGTTGGGTCCTCGTGAAATTCTTCAGGCATGAAACGCGTTTCCATAAAGTATTTGTGAAACATACCGGTCATACCCAGATGTACCAGGGTGGGGCCTAAAAGCATGCCTTCTATATGTGACGCGATCTGTTCCTGAACAGCTCTTTCTGCAGGATCTGATGACAGGTCCTTTAAAAACGTATCCATGAGTTCTCTAAAGGTGCTTTCCATGATGAGAAAAGGCTCCATTTGAAAAACTCTTGGGTGGTATTTTCCTGATAAACGCAATAAGTGTACGGCATTTTTATACCATGTTGCGTATTTAAAAGCTATTTCTGATACGTCGTTTATATGATAGGTTACGGTATTCTTTTCATTATTTATTTCCTGTTCGAGCCAGCCCTGGGAACACAATATTCGTAAAGCTACATTCAAATAGCCTTCATTGGCATTAAATTGCCGGGTTAAGGTATGTATGGAAGCGGTTTTTTCCGAGAGTAAACAGGCCAGAACGCCCTGTTCTTCCAGAGTATATACGGTAGGCCCTGTAACAATACCGTCAAGATGACGAAACAGTTTATTTCTAAGTTTGGATTGTTCTGATTTTGATAACATATTCAAGCTTTAAGATAAAGAATACTTTTAGTTTGAGATGAAAGTATAAATCTTTTCTTACAAAGCTATCTTTTTAGATCAAATATTACAAGAACCGGAAGAAGATGAGTTTCTTAGATATCATGTAAGACCTAATTTAATTTATAAGATCTTTTTAATTTGATGTGCTTTCAGATTCCAGTTTTTCAAGGCGTTGTTGTAATTGGGATACAATTTCGGTAAGCGCTTCCAGTTTTTTGATTTTCTTTTCCTGAGCAATGGTATAAAGGGTGATCTCTTCAATTTTTTTCAGGAGGTTCATGTTCATCTCCGATAGCATAATTCCGTTTTGTTCAAACTCGATAGCAGATGGTATTTCTGGGAGATGACCATTCTTTTTTATAAAGCTTTCAAGGGTTTCCAGACTCATCAGAATATAATCTTTGGTAAAAACATAATCAGGAGCAGGAACGTTTAGATCCACTTTTACCTCTTCTGCGTGTATTTTTCCTTTTACGGTAAGTTCCATATCGGGATTTGCTGTGCCGATCCCAACTTTATTTGAAAAAAATACAGGGTATCGTGTACTGGCCATACCCTGTACTCTTCCTGAGATCTCTATTTTTCCGGTAAGCGTATCTGTCGGGTTATATATGGGGGTGGTTATTACGGATATGCCCGTATCTGCAGTTATGGTTATGTTAGAGGGGTTATCAATACCTTCCAACTCTATATCTAATACATATTTACCATTTATGCTGCCACCTCTTATGTTAGCCACATGATTCTGATTAAAAAAAGTGTTATTGGCAATATGAATAGATCCACCCTGGTCAAACTCCATTAATGAGATATACATGGTTACATTGGTATTCCTATTGTTTCCGCTAAGTCCGGATATGGTTACCTTTCCGTGAGCGAGCCAGTCTCCTTCAAGAATTCGGTACCAGCCATCTCCGTTAGTAAGTGAGAATTGAGTAGTGGTTTGTGCCTGAGAGGTGAATGAAAAGAGAAGGGATAAAAAACAAATGGGGAGTAGTTTTTTCATAATCATCATTGTATTTGGAATTTTACGAGCTTTTTAGAAAGAAAAAAGATATAGTTACTCTCTAATGTTTTTATTTCTGTTAGGGATGTATAAAAATGAAAAAAGGAATCTAAAAAGATGTTTATAGATCTGGAAAGTTCCTGAAACAGATCCAAAACAAAAGGCCTCCTGGAGAGGAGGCCTGCAACTTTGTAGAATGCTGCTAAAATTTCCAGCAATTGCATTGTGAGTGAGGAAGTGACAATTGATCTTCCCGGCAGGTACGTGCCTGTGTATAGATGTCTGCCTCCTGCCCGGGAGGGTTGTTTGCTGCGCCACCGTTAAGGTGATCAACTCTGGAAATTAAATACTTTTTCAATGGTAATTTTGTGAAATTACTTTTCTTTTTCATAATATTATTTTTAATGTCTTAACAAATTAACAAAAAAAACCATAAAAAAATAAAAGAAAAAAATTATAATTATAAGAATATACGTTTTTCTATTTTGTAAGAAAGGCTAGAGGATATCTTTTTTGTCTAAAACTAATAAATAAGGCTTTTTAAGTCTTCGAGTGTATTAGCTTCTTCCGGTTTTTTGTCTTTGCGCCATCTGGCCATTCTGGGAAAGCGAACGGCTACACCACTTTTGTGCCTTGCAGAAGGGGCAATGCCTTCAAAAGCGATTTCAAATACCAGTTCGGGGACAACCTGGCGAACGGGACCAAAGCGGTCTAAGGTATTCTTTTTTATAAATTGATCGATTTTTCTGAATTCTGCATCTGTAAGTCCTGAATAAGCTTTGGCAAATGTTACCAGTTCTCCCTCGTGCCATACGGCAAAAGTATAATCAGTATATAGATTGGTCCGGCGACCATGGCCTCTCATAGCATAGGTAAGTACGGCATCTATAGTGAGCGGATCTGTTTTCCATTTCCACCAGTCACCTTTTTTTCTTCCCACTCCGTAGGTGGCATCTTTTCTCTTAAGCATTAATCCTTCGCTTTTTTTCTCACGAGCCTGCTCTCTTTCAATAGCGGCATCTTCCCATGAAGTAAATGTTATCGTTTCTGATAGTTGTATGGGGAGCGATTGGTGTTGTAAACTTTTAAAAAGGATTTGCAGTTTTTCTCTTCGCTTTGAAAAAGGAATGTTTCGAATGTCACTACCCTGCCATTCCAGAAGATCATACGCTTTAAGGATCACAGGTGTTTTTTCAAGCAGTTTTTTTGAAACGGTTTTACGGCCTATCCGGGTTTGCAGATCCTGAAACGTACCTATCTGTCCGTTGGGGAAAGGCAGTAACTCTCCGTCCAGTACAGTACCGTGGGGCAGGTGCCTGGTAAAAACCTTGAATTCAGGATATTTATCAGTGACCAGTTCTTCGCCCCGGCTCCACACAAATACTTCCTGGTTTCGTACTATTACCTGTGCCCTAATACCATCCCATTTGTGTTCGGCAAACCAATGGTTTACAGACCCCAGTTTTTCCGGGGTATCTTCTAAAGCATAGGCAAGATAAAAAGGATACGGGCGACTGTGCAGGTCCTCAGGGTTTTCTTCAAGTATCAGTTGTTGAAAGGTAGTTGTATCGGGCGTCCAGTTTCCCATAAGTTTGTAAGCCAGCAGGTCTTCTTCAATGCTGGTGGCTCTTGAGAGTGCCCTTGTCATTAATTTTTGACTTACTCCAATACGGAACCCTCCGGTAAGTATTTTGTTAAAAACAAACCGTTCATAATACCCTAATTGCTGCCAGTGAGACTGTAAATAGGTTTTTTTTTCGGTTTCTTCGGCGCTGTGCAGGGCTTTGATCTCTGTGATTATTTGAGTAAGGGATTTATGAGTTTCTTTTTGTGCGGTAGGAACTACCAGGGCAATGGTTTCGGCCAGATCGCCCACAATGTGATAGGATTCTTCAAACAACCATAGGGGAATATTTGATATTTCTGATGCCCACTGTCTTAAAAGTGTGGTGTTAACAGGTCTTTTGGGTCTGCGATGGGAGAGCAGAGCAATGGTCCAGAGTTTGTCTTCATCATGAGCACTCTGAAAATAATTTGCCAAAGCTTCTACTTTGGTATTGGTTTTATTAGTGCTGTCCAGTATCTTAATGAGTTGTGCAAAATCTTTCATACAAATTCAGGCAGATTCCGGTAATTTTTCAGTAGCATCGGTGCTATCGAGGTTTTCACCTTCATACCGGGTATTTTCTGTAAAGGCGTCATAACCCTGTTCGCGAAGATAGCGGGCAAAGATATCGGTATATCCATGGGTAGTGATTACCTGTTCACAACCGGTGGTTTTAATAGCAGAGAGGAGCCCTTCCCAATCGGCATGATCTGATAATACAAACCCCTTGTCAATAGCCCTTCGTCTTCTCGCCCCCCTAAAAGCCATCCAGCCGCTTGCGCTAGCGGTCACATAAGGGGTGAATTTTTTGAGCCATACGGTACCATGGGCAGATGGAGGAGCCAGTATGAGATTTCCGGCTACTGCATTTTTATGGGTGTCACGGGTAATTTGTTCGGTAACCGGAAGGTCGAGTTGGCAGCGTAAAACATGGGTCATGTTTTCAACGGCTCCGTGGGTGTATATTTTTCCTATGGAGGTGTCGAGATATTTGAGAAGGCGTTGTGCTTTGCCTAAGGTATAAGCAAAAAGTACTGATGTTTTTCCTTCGGCTTTGTTAGTGGCCCACCACTGATTAATATCAGTAAACACTTCTTCCTGTGGGCGCCATTTAAAAGCAGGGAGCCCAAAGGTACACTCGGTAATAAATGTATGGCACTTTACCGGCTCAAAGGGAGCAGAGATACCATCGTTCATCACTTTGTAGTCACCTGTAAATACAACTATCTGGCCTTTGTGTTCTACCCGTATCTGGGAAGATCCCGGAATATGCCCGGCCGGATGAAAACTAAATTTTACATTTTTTATAACAAAGGTTTCACCATATTTCCTGCCGCTGGCATTAACGGGTCCCAGACGGTGTTTCATAATGGGCAGATTGTCATGATGCGAAATATAATTTGTATGCCCGTAGCGCGCATGATCTGCATGCCCGTGTGTAATTAAGGCATGTTGTACTTTTTTCCACGGGTCCAAATATACTCCGGCAGCAGCACAAAAGATGCCTTTATCGGTAAACGTAAGCAATGGTTTTTTCATAGATGTTGAAAGTTATAAAAAATATACGGGAATAGATTTTAAAACCCTGTATTAATAATTATCTTTGCCATTGCAAAAAATAAATAAACATTATGTCAATTTCAGATCTGTATTCAAGTGGTTTCAGAGAACGTAACCGAGATCATTTCGCTGCAATTATAAGAGTGGCTCTCTCTGATGGGGTCATTACTGATACTGAAAAAGCATTTTTAGATCGTCTTGCGAAGAACCTGGATATTTCAGATGAAGATTATGAATTAATTCTGGAGAATCCGTCTGCTTATCCAATTAATCCTCCGGTTTTGTATGATCATCGACTGGAACGTCTTTATGATATTGGCAGAATGGTGTATGTTGATCATCTTGCTAATGAAGATGAGATGAGGCTTATGATGCGAATGGGTATTGCTTTAGGATTTACCCCTGGAAATGTGGAGTTTATTGTAAAAAAAGCTATGTATCTGCTTAATTTGGGAGTAGATCTGGATGATTTTAAAGATGAGATAAAAAATATGAACAGATAATCAAAAAAAACCCGGAAAGCTCCGGGTTTTATTTTTTTGGTAACTCACCATCGGGGTCCTCTTGCCCAAACTCCTGCAAACATGGTTTGTGCCTTTAACAAATCTACTCCAGATGCCAGCATGGCTTCATGAAATACCCAGTGTACATCTGTCCAGGGTCTATTTCTTCGGTCGCAGGCATAATCGTGAATCACCGATGCTTTACGATATTTACCTGAGAAAGGCCCGCCAATAATACCCCAGAGTTCCTGAGGTATGGAAGCACCATCTACTATCCAGCCTGCGGGAGTTACCCATTGTATCCCGTGAGGGTCTGTAAAAGAAAAATCTCTTAAGATCTGCATACGCCTTCCATCCGGCAGCCATTGTGCTTCTACTTCGCCCGAAAAGGTACCGAAGGAAACCGGACTGGAAAATGTAGAATCAGGTACATCAAATTCTCCCCACATGTTTAAACCGTTGTGTATACATCGTGACGGTTTGTGAAAATAATGACCCCTAACAGTTGCAGGCATATGGGCACAGGTATCTTCCCAACTTACTCCTGATGGGATATCCCATAAAATGGAAGAATATTGTCGATATCCCGGTTTTGACTGTCCGTCTTTTTGAAAATCACCCCATTTTGGCATATGATATTGTTTTGTTTTGAATTTTACTTCTTACTTTTATTTAAGCTTTAGTAAGACCGTAGTTGTTTTACCAAATTTGATTTTTTTAACTGATATATTTTTTCTGACAGTCCATCTTCATGATTCTTTTTAATGGTATTTTGAGTATCATCCAATTTTTGCTTAAAAATTTCAGGGGTTACGGAATACGAGATTTTTTGAACGCTAAAAGTGTTGAAATAATCTTCGGCCCATACTACCAGCCCGGGCAGGCCAAGATAATTTGAAGGGCCGGTATTTACCGGAATCTCCTGAGTAAACCATGCTGTTAATAATAATTTTTCATTTTTAGAAACTGCTTTTGTGCAGGTAAAACCTAAAATTTCCTTTTGTTCGTTGGTAATTTCCCATTCTATATCGCCTATGTTTCCATTAATAAAAAAAGTTTGGTCAAACACCGATTCATTCCTCTGGTAAAAACCATCACTTTTTTTTAAACAATATGCTATTTTGTTCTCGGGGTCGGTCCAGTAATCTTCTTTTCCTTTTACTTTAGTGATTTTAAGTGTATCAAAAACAAATATTGACTGATTAGTGGCAGGATTTATATGTAATGTGTAAAAATGTTCATATCCGGCCCGTAATGCATAATCCAACTCTATTTTCTCCTGAGAATCGGTGTCAGAATGATTAAAGTAATACTGACTAAAAGGAATGGATTTATAGGTTACGGTTATTATTTTCTCTTTGGTAGATTGAGAAAAAGCATAATTAAAAATTAAATTGAGAACTGCTAATAGAAGTATTTTTTTCATAATTAGTTTTTTAGAATTTAAATTGTAGACCTGCTATTAAAAAGCCCAGTATATTTGGGTTTAGGGTTTGCTGACTAATACCCTCGTTGGTACTGATATTGAGACTGGATATATTGTCTGGCACTATATTAAACAAGGTTAAAAGAGACGACGAACGTAATGTAATGTACAGATCATCCTTTATTTGAAACCTGGTATCAAAATCAACATCTTTTCTTGAGAACCGGGTACCATCAGAATTAAAGAAATTTAAAATAAACCGTACATCATAATACACTTTTCCTTTCTCACCTATTATTTCAAAATAGGATATAAAATCCTTTTGTTCGTTCAACAGATCATCATCCAGATAAAAGATATTTTTATTGTAGGTAAGCGAAATATTCATTTCGTTAAAAAACCAGTTTTGAGGCTCAAAAGAAGATGTAAAGCGATATTGCAGATTACTTGTTTCAAGTGGTACCTGTTGGTTGTTTAAAAGTGTTTCACTATCGTAAAAGGTATAGTTTATAAGAGATCGTAACGATATTTTATGGAGGTTCTCTGAAAAGTAAAACCCCTTACTTCCATATATGGAAGAATTGTAGATCACCTGTGTGGGAATTAGAAAGCTTTGAAATAAAAGGGTGTTGTTCTGCACAGACTCAAAAACACGCTGTATTGTGTTTTTTTGTTGGGTTATGCTAATGTTTGTTGACAGATAAGAAGATTTTGCAATGCTTTTACTTCTGTATTGTGCATTAAAACCCGTACTTTTTTTTAAGGTGAAGTTTAGAAGGCTGTCTGACAGAAATACATTATTGAAGGAATTTACGATCGTATCTAGCGTCATAGCAATATTCTGGCTGTCATAACGATTGGCAAAAGATAAATTGATGTTTTTGTTTCTACCTATTTTAGTGTCTAGAGAAATATTGGCAGGAAGGTATCTGAAGGACTTCTTACTTCTTAGATCAATCTCTCTATAGGTGGGAGCCAAACTGATAAAATAATTAAGCCTATCATTATCACCACGTATTATAAGAGTTCCGTTTACCCAGCTGTCATTCCTCACTTTTCTTTCTGTAGATATAGTGTTTAAAGATGTTTCATTAAGAACGTGATCGCGTGCTTTATAGTAATTAAGTCCCACAATTAGATTTAAAAGGTTTTTAATTTTGTAATCGTAAAAATTCCTCAGAATTATCTGTTGATTTTTAATGTCTATTTGTTGACTTAGACTATCTGTTTCCAGAGAGCTTTCAAAATCAGATTCTAATTTGCTGGATGAGGTTTCATGAAGGGATTGCAGCTCACTTGTGAAAATACTTTTACTGTTAATCAGGTACTTATATAGTGTTTTATTTGAAAAACCAATAGTGTTTGTTTTTACCATATCTTCGAAGGCAGATATGTTTTCATTAGGGGAAAAAACAAGCTGTTCTGTGGTGTTTACTATATTTTTATTCCCTATAACTGTATTAAAACGATTTGTAATTACAGAGTTCTGGTTAATAACCAGATCCAGGGTAACATCGGTACTTACTAAATTGGCCTGGTTGTTATTTTGGTTTGTTTCTTCGTTAAGTAATTGTTCTTCACTGTCTCTGCGTATGCGTGAGATCTCAAATGTGCGTTCTCCATTATTTAGGTACACAACAGCACTTATTTTTGCATTTTGGAAATTACGCCTTAGTGTAATGCTGGTTCCATTAAAGAAATCCCGCGAAACGCCCAAATTTTGATCTGCTTCAAAAGTATTGATTATATTGGTAAATGTATTGGAAAGCTTAATTTCTGTATCATTATTAAATATCTCATCAGAGAAAGCCTCTCTGTTAAGAACGTTATTCGTATTTTGAGAAGCAAAGGCGTTGAGTTCATCAGAAAAATACATGCCTTTAAGTCTCCCCAGATATTTGTTTTTGTACCCGTAATTGGCATTAGCATCAAACTTCATAATACCTTTAAAGGCATCTTTGGTTTCAATATTGATGACCGAAGTCTTTCTATTGGCAAACTCTATATCAAATTGATTTTTATAATTGTTTATAATCTGAAGACCTTTTATCATATCATTGGTAATGTTGTCTAAAGCAATATTATTCTGATTTATGAATACTTCCTTTTTATTAACCAGTATCTTGTTAATTGGTTTTCCGTCAATCATAATAGCTCCATTATCTGAAACTTCCATTCCGTCATTCTTTTTCAAAATGTCTCTGAGAGTTGAGTTTTGTGTAAGATTTAATTTTTCGAGATCAAGATCAACCGTGTCTTTTAACTCTTTGGCAACTACCTCTACTTCTTTAAGCCTGAAGGTTTCTTCTTCGAGTATGACCTGCAGATTTTTTTGATTTTTCTCAACCAGCACTTCTTTCTTTTTAAAACCCATTGAAGAGAACTCTAAGATCACTTGATCCGTTTCATTTATCTCCAAACTAAACTCACCTTTTGTATTGGTTATGGCATATGTAATTATTTTTCGGGATTCCATATTCATAGCCACAACGTTTACATACGGTAAAGCATCGTCGTTTATATCGGTTACTTTCCCCTGTAATATGTTTTGTGCCCCAGACCATTGGTAAAAAATAATCATGAGAAAAAAGAAGGATCTAATTTTTGGTTTTAAATCTAAAATCATCGTAAAAAGCTACCAAATTCCAACTTATCATAACCGCTGCAAATGAAGAAAGCCCCATAAGTAACCCGATTCCCATATGCATTAGAATTACATGTATAATGGTTAATTTCCTGAGTTTTGTATAAATTAAAAAAGGATAAAGCAACTCGAGTAGTACGGTGGCTACAGAGAGCATTGCAAAGAAAATAGGGGGTACATAAGGAAAATCATTCATATTGGCCAATGCCCGCCATATTGCATTACCATCCCACCAATTAGGATCTACAGCTTTGGCAATTCCTGACGTGAAATATACAATACACAAGTGCACCTTAAGAAAAAAAGTAAGCTTAAAAAACGAGTGTTTGTATGCGGGGGTTTCTGTTTTTTTGGTTATGGAAAAATGTTGATCAACCGGAAATAATAAACAGTAAAACAAACTCATTGTCATAAAATGATCATAGCCGTAGTTATGATTGGGCATAGACCGGAACAACAGTATTTGAAATACAATGGCGAAAAAAAATGAAATGTATTTTTTGAACCCTATAAGACATAGAACCAAAAAGAGAAGGTATAGAAAACTCAAAGTGTAAATGGTTGTTGCAAGGGACAGACCGGTTACTTTTATAAAATCATGTATCGGGTAAATAATATGATAATATTCGGTTTCTAATAACCCTAACTCCAGTGGAACTATAGAATGAGGTGATAAAAAAAGACGGAGATCACGAAAAACAGATATAAAGTCTATAATAGCCAGAGAAACTACTATTATTCTGAAAATTGCACATATTTTATAATAATCAATATGTGAATTAAAAAAAGCAATCTTATTTGATTGCAAATTCCAAGCTTTCATAAATCCCTAATTTTTTAGATGTATTGTATGTAGGGGAAGACCATATGTCTTCCGGCATCATAGTGTAAAGGGTAGTTTTGTATGAAGTACTGTGTTGATGTTTTTTAGCCTCAAATAATCCTATGTGTTTAAACATTTTATTTACATACAGTTTTCTCAATTCCAAAAGTCTTTGATTACCATTTTCGGGAAACTCCTTATTGTCACTAATATAAAGTGACATTTTAGAAGCCAGTACATCAAAACGGTCTAGATTGTTTTTATTTTTAAAATCAAAAGATTTGGTTTTATGAATTAGGTTTTTGTTTTCGTCATACACTTCTACTGTAAAAAACTTATAGGTCGCGACGTTAATGCCATAAAACCCGTATCCTGTATTAGTACCTGTAAAAACGGCATAAGTGTGATAAATGGGATTATGGAGTACCCTTTGGTAAAAACTGAAGTTTACAGTCTCATAATCTTTGAATTCTGCATAAGAACTTATAACAGACATAAAAGCAATGCCTGCTATAAAGAAGAAGTGTACGAAAAAGTAAATCTTGTATCTCATAAAAAAAAGCTAATGGGTATGTACCCATTAGCTTTATTAATTCATTAAATTCTAGAATCTTGCAAGAACATCTTCCGTCTGATCAAGCTGTTGTTCTTGTTGAGCTGGCTCTTCAACCCAAACACGTCTGGCTCTGGTAAACTTGTCTGGAAAAGTTTCTACCGATTCAACGAAACTGGTAGCTGCAGTTGTGTTGTAATCTACAAAGTCCGATATTTCAGCATTTGTTTCTGCTTTGTCAATACCTCTAAAAGAGAACAGCGTAAAAGAAACTGCTACGGCGGCAAGAATTAAAACATTTTTTTTCATAATGTTAAAAATTTAGTTAGTATTTAAGATTAATTAGTTCCGTTAGAAAAAACTCTTTAAGATTTATTAGAGGCAAATAAGACTTCAATAAAATTAAATTCAACACTCTGATTTTAAGATAAATATATTCTTTTTCTTTCAAAGTAGCAAGAAAAATAGCATTCAATTTTTATTTTTACAGATAGTAAAGGGAAGAATTTATTTGTTAATACTATAGTAATACTCTATAATTATCTAAAAGAGGAATAAGAAAGAATGCTTCAAAACAGCCAGGAGCAATGGTTAAGGGCTTTTGAGTGGCAGATTTTATAAAACTTGGCACGTGCCTTTTATCTACTGGCAGAGAACACTTAATACAATACTAAAGTTCTTTTTAAGAGATATGTTTATGGCAGAGGTACAGAAATGAAAAGGATTTAGATACTAAGAAGAAGCCCTACTCATAAATTCCTCTGCTTTTTCTACCATTTTACGACTTCCGCAGAAAAAAGGGACACGCTGGTGTAACTCTTCGGGTACAATATCCATAATAGGGCCAAAACCATCACTGGCTTTTCCGTGAGCCTGTTCGGCCAAAAATGCCATTGGGTTGCATTCGTATAAAAGGCGTAGCTTGCCGTTACTGGCTTTACTGCTTTTGGGATAAATATAGATACCGCCCTTTATCATATTGCGATGAAAATCAGATACGAGTGAGCCAATGTATCGGGAGGTATAAGGGCGATCTTCTTCTTCCATCTGGCAGTATTTTATATAGTCTTTTACACCCTGAGGGAAGTGGATGTAATTCCCTTCATTAATAGAATAGATCTTTCCGGTTTCGGGAAACCGCATATTGGGATGCGAAAGATAAAAAGTACCGATGGCGGGGTTTAGAGTAAACCCGTTTACCCCATGCCCTGTGGTATATACCAGCATGGTAGAGGTACCGTAAATAACATAACCGGCAGCCACCTGCCTGCGTCCCGGTTGTAAAAAGTCTTCCAGGGTAACAGGAGTACCCACCGGGGTTACCCTTCGGTACACCGAAAAAATGGTACCTACTGAAACATTTACATCTATGTTGGAAGAGCCGTCCAGAGGATCTATCAGCACTACATATTTGTTCTGGTGATTACGGTCATTACTGTTAATGCTTATGAAATGATCTTCTTCTTCTGAAGCAATACCACAAACAATCTCACGGTTGGAAAGGGTTTGAATAAACTTCTCATTGGCCAATACATCCAGTTTTTGCTGGTCTTCTCCCTGAACATTGGTATCACCGGCAGCCCCAAGTATATCTACAAGCCCCGCTTTGTTTACCTCGTGGTTTACTACTTTGGCAGCAAGTCTAATAGCGTTTATTAGTTTGGAAAGTTCTCCCGAGGAATATTTAAATTCAGATTGATTTTCAATAATGAATTCACCCAGGGTTTGATTTTTTCTCGACATGGCAGATAAGGTTGTGAATCTGCTCACAAATATCGATAAAAATGTGAAACTATACGATTTTGTGCTTGAGAATGTTTTTTACATTTATAACTTTGTGTTTTATTTGAAACAAAAATTGTGTCATGAGAATACGAACAGCGCAAAAAGATGATATGGGTGCAGTATTAGACCTGATAAAGGAACTGGCCCATTTTGAAAAGGAGCCTGATGCGGTTGAAGTAACCGAGAGTCAGTTACAAAAAGATGGCTTTGGGAGCTCTCCGCTTTTTCATTGTTTTGTGGCAGAGAACGATGATGATGAGATCTTAGGAATGGCATTGGTTTACCCGCGATATTCTACCTGGAAAGGGCCAACCCTGCATTTGGAAGATCTGGTAGTAAAAGAGTCTGCGAGGGGAGCAGGTGTGGGCAGTGCACTTTTTGAAGCGGTAATACGGTATGGCCATACTATGGGAGTAAAGCGAATAGAATGGGCTGTGCTAGACTGGAACACCCCGGCCATACGTTTTTATGAAAAGAATGGCGCAAAGGTTTTACGTGACTGGGACGTAGTACAAATGGATACACAAGGAATACAAAATTATCTGTCGCAACCGGAAAAATGAGAATATTTAAATTTGGAGGAGCATCGGTTAAAGATGCCCAAGGTGTAAAAAACCTGGTAAAGGTATTGCAAACCGTAGGATATGAAAATACATTGCTCGTGGTTTCGGCTATGGGTAAAACTACCAATGCTCTGGAGCAGGTCGTTAAGAGTTATTTTGAAAATGCAGACCTGTTGGAAAATAGCCTGCAAACGGTGAAAGAGAACCATTATCAAATGCTGGTTGATCTTTTTGATCCGGATAATAACCGTGGAGAGCAACATCCGGTTTTCTGGAAGATAGATGGCCTTTTTGCCGAGCTTTCTTCTTTTCTCGCCCGTAATAAATCTCCCAATTACAGTTTTGTATATGACCAGGTAGTAGGTTTTGGTGAGTTATTATCCACAACTATTATTCACCATTATCTTTTAGATACGGGAATTAAGAACACCTGGCTGGATGTGCGGAACCTTATTAAAACCGACATGAATTACAGGGACGGTAATGTAAACTGGGAAGAAACTCAGCTCAATATAAGTGAAGGTATCAATACATCTTTACTAAACATTACTCAGGGCTTTTTAGGTAGTGATCCAAACAATTTTACCGTTACATTGGGGAGGGAGGGATCTGATTACACCGCGGCTATTTTTGCATACTGTCTTGAAGCAGAAAGTGTGACTATATGGAAAGATGTACCCGGAGTGTTGAATGCAGACCCCAGGTATTTTGATCAAACACAACTGTTACATCAAATTTCGTATAGTGAAGCGATAGAACTGGCTTTTTACGGCGCCTCGGTAATTCACCCCAAAACCTTACAGCCCTTACAGAGAAAGGAGATACCACTTTTTGTAAAGTCTTTTGTAAAGCCGGAAGATAGCGGTACAGCGGTGAGTAAAGGCATACATCTGGATCCCCCTATTTCGTGTTTTATCGTGAAAAAAGCGCAGGTATTGTTATCTCTGTCTTCGCTAGACTTTTCCTTTATTATGGAGGAGCATATAAGCGAGATATTTTCTCTTCTGCACCGTTACAAAATGAAGGTAGATCTTATTCAGAATTCTGCCATTAGCTTTTCGGTATGTGTGGATAATAAATATGACAATTTGGGTAAGCTCGTTTCAGTTCTTAAAGAAAGGTTTCAGGTACAGTACTACGAAAATGTCTCTCTTTATACTATAAGGCATGCCACCCAGGACGCTATAGGTTTTGTACAGAACGGAAAAGACATACTGCTAAAACAAAGACTTCAAGATACAGTACAATTGGTGGTGAGATAGTAATTTTTTATCGGTAAGGCCTGTAGGCATCTAATTTAATGAATTCATTACGTTAGCAATAAATCGATGCTGCAAATTTGCTTACATTTGTAATTCGCCTAACGTAAAGTAAATGGGACTTGTTACAGCCAAAGAAGTTGCACGAGTAATTAAAGTGGAAAAATATGGTATTTTAGGAACTTTCCTGGGGTGGTTGCTCATGAAAGTGCTTAAGATATCAACCCTCAACAAGATATATAATCGCAGTAAACACCTTACCGATACCGAATTTTTAAATGCTATTCTGGAGGCATTTGAAATACGTTTTGAAATTCCGGAAGAAGACCTGAAAAGGCTACCCAAAGACGGAGCGTATATTACGATCTCCAATCACCCTCTGGGAGGCATAGATGGAATATTGTTGTTGAAACTCATGGTAGAGCGTCGCCCCGATTATAAGATCATTGCGAATTTTCTGCTGCATCGTATTGAACCCTTAGTGCCTTATATTATGCCGGTGAACCCTTTTGAAGATCATAAGGATGCCAAAAGCAGTATTGCCGGTTTTAAACAATCATTTAAACATTTACAGGAAGGGCACCCTTTGGGTATATTTCCGGCAGGAGAAGTATCAACTTATAAGGACGGAAGGCTTATTGTTGACAGACCCTGGGAAGAAGCTGCTATGAAACTCATAAAAAAGGCCGGGGTGCCTATTGTTCCTATTTATTTTCACGGTAAGAACAGCCGACTGTTTTACCGGTTATCAAAAATAAGTGACACCCTGCGTACTGCGAAACTCCCATCAGAGTTGCTTACCCAGAAAAACCGTCTTATCAAAGTGCGTATTGGGAACCCTATTACCGTAGAGTCCCAAAAAGAAATGGAAACCCTGGAAGAGTTTACAGAGTTCCTTCGTAAAAAAACATATATGCTGGCAAATGCATATGAAAAAGAAAGCCTCCTGAAAAAGGTACCTACTACTCTTAAAATACCTAAACCTCCCCAAAAAATAGTTACTCCTGTAGCAGCAGATCTTATGGAGAAGGAAGTAGAGACCTTACGTGAGAATGATTCCAAACTTTTGCAAAGTAAGAACTACGAGGTATTCCTGGCCACTGCTTCCCAAATGCCCAATCTGCTGCAGGAAATAGGCAGGCTCAGAGAAATAACTTTTCGGGAAATAGGCGAGGGTACCAACCAGTCTATAGATCTTGATAATTTTGATCTTTATTATCATCATATGTTTCTTTGGGACAATGAAACCAAAATGATAGTAGGGGCTTATCGTATGGGATTGGGAGCCAGAATATTTGAGCAATATGGAATAGATGGTTTTTACTTGCAGGATCTTTTCCGGTTTGAACCGGAGTTGTATAAAATGATGAGTGAATCCATTGAAATGGGAAGGGCCTTTGTGATCAAAGAGTACCAGCAAAAACCAATGCCTCTTTTCCTCTTATGGAAAGGTATTGTGCATACAACCCTTAGATATCCCGAACACAAATATTTAATAGGAGGGGTGAGTATCAGTAATCAGTTCTCAAATTTTTCGAAATCACTGATGATCGAATTTATGAAATCTAATTATTATGATCCGTATGTAGCGCAGTATATAAAACCCAAGAAAGAATTTAAGGTAAAACTCAAAGATGCAGACAAAGACTTTATTTTTGACGAAACTATGGCCGACCTTAATAAATTTGACAAGCTGATCAATGAAGTAGAACCCGGAAGCCTTCGTTTGCCTGTACTTATCAAAAAATATATAAAACAAAATGCCAAAGTAGTGGCTTTTAATGTAGATCCCTTATTTAACAACTCCGTTGACGGCCTCATGTATATTCGTATTGCCGATCTTCCTGAGAGCACTGTGAAACCGGTAATGGAAGAATTTCAGGCAGAACTGGAGCGAAAGTTTAATGACGGAAACTGATTGTTTACAGCTATGAAAAAGCCACTGTTCTTTCTAATACTCATATTCTCATTCATAACCCATGCACAGGAAATAGTTTCGGGATATGTGTATGACAAGATCTCACAAGAACCTTTAATGGGGGCTACTGTGTATTTTGATGGCTCTACCTTTGGGAGTACTACCAATGAAGAAGGTTTTTTTATCGTGCGTTTACAAGACCAGATAATGGCACCGCTGGTAATAAGTTATGTAGGCTATGAAACCTATCTTGTTCCCAATGCTTTTGATACAGATCTTTCGGCTATCTATTTAACTCCCAAAGCAGTACCTCTTGATGAAGTAGTGGTGGGTGCTGATCCTTTTTCAAGAAGACAAAAACTGGCAGCTTTTCGAAGGGAGTTTCTGGGTGAAACCCAGGCAGCCCGATCCTGCCGTATTTTGAATGAAGATGCTGTAAGACTCCGGTATGATACCAGTAGCAATACCTTACGTGCTTTTGCCGATGAGCCTATTATTATTGAAAACCGATATTTGGGCTATCAACTAAATTTTAGCCTGTATGATTTTGAAGTGAATTTCAGGTTAGTGAGCCTGGCTCCCTTTGATGTTCACAATATGTTTTTTTCAGGGACTACATTTTATAAGGATCTGGCTAAGGATAAAGAAAAAATCCTCAAAAGGCGTAAGGAAGTTTATCTTGGGTCAGCTTTGCACTTAATGAGAACGATAGCGGCAGGTAACTGGACCGATACAGATTTCAGGTTCTTTATACAAAGAGGTACACATCAGATGTCAGTTAATCCCGAAGAGTTTTTTGTCGTTGAGGAGGAGCAGGGCTTTAAAAAAGTTACGCTTTCTGAAAATCTTACTTTTGTGCATAAAGGTAAAAAACAATCTACCCTTATGAGTAAAAACAAAGAATGGTATATTGGTGCCTATGGTAATTACGCACCTATAGAAAACGTTAGATTTAGCGGATGGGTAGGCCGCCAACGTGCTGCCGATCTCTTACCGGTCGATTTTGATCTGAAGCTCAAAAAAATGGAAAATTGATAATAAATTACGGTATTTACTTCAAATTTTTCAGTTTATCACGCATATTCGTTCGTCTTTCTGTAAATCGATGCTTAAATTTGTAGAAATCAAAAAAGCATGCATATGAAAAAGCACATATTACTTACTCTGTGTATTTTGGGTACCCTTTGGTGTTATGCTCAGGAAATGGTAGAAGGCTATGTTTTTGACAGCTCTTCACAAAAACCTTTAATGGGAGCTACCGTATATTTTGACGGTTCTACTATTGGGGCTATGAGTGACGAAAACGGTTATTTTAGCATAGAAACTGAGCAAAAACTGAGCGCTCCTCTGGTTATAAGTTTTATGGGTTATCAATCATTCGCGATTTCAGACCCTTATGGGTCTGATCTTTCTAAAATATATCTGACACCTGTATCCATACAATTAAGAGAAGTAGTGGTAACTGTTAAAGACGACCCTTTTACCCGGGAGCAAAAATTACGGGTTTTTAGAATAGAGTTTTTAGGAAAAACGAAAATGGGCAGATCCTGCCGTATTTTAAATGAAGATGCTATTAACATTTATTTTGATGTGACAGATAATACCTTAAAAGCGTACTCATATGACCCTATTATCATACAGAATGACTATCTCAAATATAAATTAACCTTTAATCTCGACAATTTTGAGATACCTTTTAAGACCAAAAGCCTGGACCCTATAGATATGGGAGATGTGTACTATATAGGTACATGTTTCTATGAAGATACTTCAGAGGGGTCACAACAAGCTATAAATAACAGGGAAAATGCCTATTTGGGTTCTACTTTGCATTTTATGAGAGCTACGGCCAATCAGGTATGGAAAGAAGAAGGCTTTCGTTTTTTCTTGGAAAAAGGCTGGAAAAAACGTATTAAACCGGAAAAGTATATTACGGTTACAGATGAAGGTGATAGAAAAAGAGTAGAAATAACCGAAAAAATTACATTTAGCCTTAAAAAGAAAAAGTATTCTAAGATTTTGGCAGACGATAGTATCTTTTATATAGATCAATACGGGAACCACAGTCCTATTAAAAAAGTGAGACTATATGGATGGGCCAGAAATCAACGTATTGGCGGACAATTACCTTCGGACTTTGAATATAACCCGGATAGGGATCTCTAAATAATAACTTTCCTGATTTTATTGCTTTATTTTATTGGGTGCTTCTAAAAAAAGAATTTGCCATTTGATGCGTTTCGTACCAGTTATCTATATTGATGGTGTAGTGTATTTTTTTGCCATAGGAAACCCCTTTTATAAAACCGGCTCTTTTCAATTCACTTAAATGTTGTGATATAGTGGCTTGTGCAAGTTCCATTTCATTAACAATATTGTGGCAGGTACACCCCGGGTTTTTACTAATAAACTCCATGATGGCAATTCTTGCCGGATGTCCCAGAGCCTTAAACAAACGTGCAGTTCTGTTTTGTTGTATGGTATGTGCAAAAAACTTGGAAACTCCCATTTATAAATAAGATATTATTGCAATGTTACGATTATAAAAACAAGTAAGTTTTTCTTGATAAAAAAAAGAGAGCTTAAAACCAGGGCTTTCTACCAACCTGATAGGTGTTGTAAAAATCATCATCAGACTTAGTGAGGTAAATAATACCTTCTACCAGTCCTATTATCCAGGTTACCGAAGCAGCAAATCCACACGTAATGGCACCAATAATAATAGTAACTACCAAGAGAATGATCCCTTCTTTGTTATATCCTAGTATAAACTTGTGTACGCCAAACCCTCCTAATAAAATAGCAAGAACCCCGGCTAGTATTTTCTTATTATTCACACTTTGGAAAGTTTCTTTTGCATTGTCGGCAAACTCTTTGGCGGTATCTTTAATCTCGTCTCCAAGATCCTTGTTTTCTTCTGACATAACGGCTTTAACTTTAAGATGGTGATGATAATGGTTTTAAAGGTAGAAAAAAAATGTAAATCTTAAAAGACTCATTTGTACAAATCGATCAATCGCAACGTGACAGGGTTTAGTAGCCTGTATATAATTCCATATTAGAGCAACTCTTCATCTTTTGGTTCCCAAAGCTCTATTTTATTTCCCTCAGGATCAAGTATCCAGGCAAATTTCCCATAGCTGTACTCTTCCGTTTTTCCCACAACAGAGACCCCTTCTTTCTTCAGTACTTGAAGAAGTTGTTCCAGCTTCTCTACCCTGAAGTTCATCATAAACGGTTTTTCACTGGGGTCAAAATAGGTGGTATTGGCTTCAAAAGGGCTCCATTGTGTAAGAGCTTTTTCGTGCGGAGGCTCTTCTTTGCGCCATATAAAACTACATCCGTGTGCATCAACAGGCAACCCCAGATGATCTTTGTACCACTCTTTTAAGGCTTTGGGATCTTGAGATTTAAAAAAGAACCCGCCTATTCCGGTAACACGTTTTTCCATAATTCGTTTTTTAAATATTAGCTGTTTGAGACTAAATTATTTACGTTGTAAGATAAGCGCAGAAAGTAAAGAAACCACAAAACCGATCACAAATACGGTAGCAAACATGATAAAACCGGCAAAGAAAGGGCTGCTGTAAGCAGCCATTTGTTGCTCCATGATCGTTTTTTGTGCCTGAAACTCTTCAGGACCCATGGTATTTTGCATACTCTCAAGGGTATAGGCCAGATAATCTTCTGCAAAATCGGGATTGATGTATTTAATATAGATGGCATCAATAATACCAAAAGCGAGTGACGCGAACAAAGAGATAAGGATACCTATTAGCAATGCTTTTCCAAAACGCACAGAACCATTATTTTCTTTATCCCTATAGTGTTTTATACCAAAAAACACGAAAATAAGAGATGCAAAAATGGTAATGTATCCCAAAAGTTCCTGGGTGGCAAAATCCAATTGTAACCCTAAAACAAGTGCAAGTGTAAATAATAAGGCGGCGGTAAGTGCAGCATAGCTGCCAAATTTTCTGATCGTTGTATTCATTTCGTTTGTATTTATAGGTTGGTAAAACTACTTTGAAAGCGGGGTATCGCACTCATACTAAAGTACCAAAATACCAAAAAAGGTACAAAAAAGATTAAAATGGAAGCAGGTGCAGGTCTTTTGCTTTTTGGATAGCCTGGGTACGCCGTTTCACATCAAGCTTGAGAAATACGTTGGAAACGTGGGTTTTAATAGTGCTTTCGGTTACGAAAAGTTTATGGGCAATCTCAAGATTGGAGTGCCCTCTGGCTATTTCGATCAACACTTCATGTTCTCTGCGACTTAAACCCAGCTTTTGGATCATTTCCTGATTTACTTCAACAGAAGGCTCCCGGGGCGGGGACGTCTTTTTTTTACGAAAGTAAATACCCATTATAAAAAAGGCGATAGCAATACCTGCAATTACCATATCCAGTTTTACATGCCCTGCCATAAAGGAATATTTGCTAAGCTGAAACAGAACCAGTAATGCAAATACCAGTGCCCCAAAAATGAATATTGTTTTTTTCACTTTTTAAAATTAATAAAAAACCGAAAAAGAATAGCTGCCGGAGGGTGGCGGGGGCATTTGTAAAATGTGTGTTTTTGATAATATTTATGAAAAAAAATGCTGTTTAACTTTTTCCACAATTACTTCGGCGAGTTTTAGTTTGCTTTCATGTGTCCATCCTGCAACATGAGGGGACAAAAGTACGTTAGGCGCTTCCAGCAGATATTTAAATGCATCGGGAATGGTACTGGTATCTGTAAAAAGTTTTTCAAACGATGATTTTTCGTACTCAAGGACATCGAGTCCGCAGCCAAGCACTTTTCCAGATCTAAGAGCTTCCACAAGATCTGCTGTGATCACACTTTTTCCTCTGGCGGTATTAATGAACCAAAAAGGCTTTTGGAAAGCATTGATGAAACTCTGATTGATCATGCCCAGGGTTTCAGGTGTTTGCGGAGTGTGTAAACTCACCACATCGGCAGTTTTTTGAAATTCAAGGATACCTACCTGGCGTGCGTATTTATCACCCACACCGCCTACAATATCATAACAAATTACTTTGGCATCAAAACCGGTAAGTTTTCTGGCAAAGGCTTTACCCATATTACCATACCCAATAATGCCAATAGTTTTTCCTTCAATTTCGTGGCCTCTGTTCTCTTCACGTAACCAATAGCCTTTTCGTATTTCTCTGTCGGCTGTATGCAATCGATTAAAGAGTGATAACAGCATGCCCAACGCATGCTCACCAACCGCATTACGGTTTCCTTCTGGGGCAGCTATAAGAATGATGTCTTTTTTCTCAGCATATTCGGTATCAATGTTCTCGAGGCCGGCACCTACCCGGGCAATGAATTTTAGGTTTTTAGCTTTATCCAGAAAAGCATTGTCTATTTGAAACCTGCTTCTTATTACCAGCCCGTTGTACTCATGAATATGTTTTTCAATCTCTTCTTTGGTAGCGGTATAGGCCTCCTCATTATGGATACCCAGCTCTGCAAGGCTATTGTAAAGAAAAGAGTGGTTAGTATCTACGTGCAGTACTTTCATTATATTTTAGGATAGTGTGTTTGTGTTTTTTTGTGCTGTACTTTACCGGTATGGGAAGTGGAGAGTTTTTCAAAAAGGAGCACATGTACCTCTTCATTATTTTTAGTCATAGGGTTGTGTTCTACGCCTTTGGGCACTACGATGATCTCACCTTCTTTTACCTCCTCGATACGGTCCCGAAACTGCATATAAAGAGTTCCTTTGAGCACCTGGAACAACTCGTCTTCTTCTTCATGTGCGTGCCATACGAGTTCGCCCTTTAACTTGGCCAGGAGTACCTGCATATCATCTACTACGGCAATTTGATGCGGGTGCCAGTGCCCGTTAATAAGCTGGTATTTTTCTTTAAGGTTGATAACATTCATATTTTATTTTTTTTTGGTTTTCGGGTATATAGATTTTTGCAGAAACAGTAAAAGGTTTTAAAAACCTAAAATTACTTTTGCAATGTAGAAAAACAGGAATATGCCAAAAATGTCGTTACTGGTAGTAATAAAAGGGCCGGTAGCTATGGCGGGATCTATCCCTTTTTTATCGAGAATAATGGGTACGAAGGTACCTATAAGGGCAGCTACTATGATCACACAGAGCATTGAAATGGCAATGGTTAAACTAAAAATTATGTCCATATTGGTGATTACACCAAATAATATGACCAAGACACCCAGTGTAACACCACTTATCAGGCTTAACCCTATTTCTTTTAAAAGTCGGTCAAAAAGGCTTCCTTTTACATTGTTATTGGCCAGTCCCTGTACAATAATAGCCGATGATTGTACACCTACATTACCGGCCATGGCCGCAATAAGGGGTGTGAAAAAGAAAAGCTCCTTGTATTTATTAAGGGCTTCCTCAAAGCCTTCCATAATAAACACACTGCCAAGCCCCCCAAAAAGACCGAGTACCAGCCAGGGTAATCGTGCCCGTACCAGCTCTTTTATGTTATCATCGGCCTCCACTTCCTGGGTGATACCTGCAGCAAGCTGATAATCTTTCTCGGCTTCTTCCCGAATTACATCTACAATATCATCAATAGTTATCCTCCCTGCCAGACGCCCCAGCTCATCTACCACTGGAATGGCTTCCAGATCGTATTTAGACATTACTTTGGCTACTTCCTCGGCTTTATCATTTATATTAACATAATCTACTTTAGGAATATATATATCGGCAATTTGTGTTTTAGTTGAGGTGGTAAGTAGATCTTTTAGAGAGAGGCGACCTTTAAGGCGGTCTGCATCATCTACTACATAAATGGAATGCACCCGAGTCACATTTTCGGCCTGGGCCCTCATTTCTTTTACGCACCGCAATACACTCCAGTTTTCGTTTACTTTTACCAATTCTTTTGCCATAAGACCCCCGGCGGTGTCTTCGTCATAACGAAGAAGCTCCATAATATCCCGGGCGTGTTCTTCATCTTCAATTTGGGAAATTACTTCCTGCTTTCGGGATTCGGGTAGTTCTGCAATAATATCGGCAGCGTCATCGGTATCCAGTTCCTGAAGTTCTCCGGCAATTTCTTTATCTGAAAGATTTGCGAGTATTTGTTCTCTGATATCTTCATCCAGTTCGGCAAGTATATCGGAAGTTTTACCGCTGTCCAGTAGTTTAATAATATGGGTGGCTTCCTCCAGATTGAGCTCACCAATGACTTCGGCAACATCGGCATAGTGATAGTCGCCGAGAATTGACAAAAGTTCTTTGTCATTTCGGTTTTGAATAAGCGTTTCAATTTGCGCTATAAGGTCGTCAGTGAGTTGAAACGGAGTCATTATCTATCTTTTGGGTTAAGCCGATGAATTCTGAAACACTCAGTTGTTCCGGTCGTTGCCCAAAGATAGCATCTTCTTTTAAATTTTCAGAAAGTTGAAAACTTTTTAAACTGTTACGAAGGGTTTTACGCCGTTGATTAAAAGCAGTTTTAACGACTTTAAAAAAGAGGACTTCGTTACAGGAGAGTGTACAGGGTTCTTTACGGGTAAGACGCAATACACCACTTTTTACTTTTGGGGGTGGTGTGAATACATGTTCTGCTACGGTAAACAGGTACTCGGCATGATAAAATGCCTGTACCAGTACAGACAGGATACCGTAGGTTTTACTGCCTTCGCGTTCACAAATTCGCTGGGCAACTTCTTTTTGGAACATACCTGAAAACTCGGGTACTACATGCCGCATCTCGAGCATTCTGAAAACAATTTGAGAAGAAATATTATAAGGAAAATTACCAATAATAGCAAAAGGCTTAGCTCCTAAAATACGGGAAAAATCATATTTAAGAAAATCTTCATTAATAATATGGCCTTTTAGAACAGGGTAGTACTCCTCAAGATAGGCAACAGATTCTTTATCGATCTCTACTACCCAGGTAGTCACCGGTTTTGCCAACAGGTATTTGGTAAGTACGCCCATACCCGGACCAATTTCTACAACATCATCATACCCTTTAAACGATAGCGAATGGGCAATTTTTTCGGCAATAGACTCATCGTTGAGAAAATGCTGCCCCAAATGCTTTTTTGCACGAACCCTATCCATATTATTGAGATAAGCTGCTTACTTCGCGGGCTATGGCACTTTCAATTTCAACCCGATCGGTTTTGCGTAACCAGGAAAGTTCCAGGTCTATTTGTTGGTTGCTATGGGTAACTACAAAAGGCTCGCTGCCTCCTTTTGAAGGGTAGAATATCTTGATGTCTTTAAAGAATATTTTACGGTTTTTGTAACGCAAATGATCTTTTTCCAGTATGATTACCGGCTTATTGGAGGTAATCACGATGTACATGGCAAACAGGGCGAGTAGTAGAAAAACCCCCAACAGAACAAACATAATAACCTGTGCCCACAATCGCTGTATGTTCCCTAAGAAGGTGTAGATTATAAAATCATACAGTAAATATGTAATACCAATACATATCACCAGGAGGCCCAGTTTCAGATAGTACACATTATTGGCTTTATATATTTTATTCATAATGATGTTCACTTTTAATTTCAAGTTCGGTTCTAAAGGCAACAAACTTATTGGCAAACCGTTGCATACCGTCTTTTCGTAAACGGTCTGCATCTTCATCGTAATACCGCTGAAGTGTTTGTTTGTTACCGGTAAAGTATTGTACAGAGTAGGTAGTACCCCCCATTTCTTCATCTGCCAATACTTTTAGCATACGTGCATGTGTAAATTTTCCGGTAGCCAGCATATCGGGAATATGTATAGTATTCATCCACTCATACCAGTCATCATGAACGTCATTGTCAATATTTATAGTTACATTATAGATGTACATTTATGTTTTTTTAAGTGTGCAAAGGTACAAAGATTATCAGGCCTGAGATTTTTAATTTATGGCATCTCCACGCAATGCGCGGTATCGTTTTCTTGAGGTTACGTAATAAATACTGTCTGGGTGATTAAATATAATTTTTTCATAGAACTCCCGTGCTTTTTCTGGGTTCCCCAGTTTGTTTTCATACAACTGTGCCAGTGCAAACAGCGCATCATCTGCCAGAATATCATAGCCGTAAAACTCTATGATCTTAAGGTAATTGACTTTTGCACGTTCGTATGCACCTGTTTTTTCAAGCAGAGTGGCCTGTTTAAACAAAGCTTCATCTTCAATTCGCGCTCCTTTATGATCTTTTAAAATAGCATCGAGCAGGGTAATCGCTTCTTTATTTTTGTTTTGATAGGCCATAAGATCTGCCTTTGCATAGATCCTTAGAGCTGTTTTTGTTGAGTCTTCGAGCGAGTTGTCGGAAATAAGGAGACTTAACTGCATGGCATCATTGGCAATAAGCTGTGTGGTTGATGAACGCAATACTTTTAGTTGTGTAAGCGCCCAGTCAAAATCACCTTTATAAAAACTGGTTTTAGCTACTTTAAAGCGTGCGGTTTGGGCAATTACATCATTTTTTAGGGCTTTTTGAACCTGTGAGAAATAAATAAGAGCCTTATTAAACTTTTCATCATATACTAAAATGTCACCAAGGTTGATCTTAAGTTTTGCTAACTCAAACCTCGAAACCCGCAAGTCCAGGCTTTCGGTTAACATTTTAATGGCCTCTTGTGTTTTGTTTAAATGAAAAGCCAGAAAGCGGGCATAGGCAATCTGGAGCGAAATAGTTTCTGCCGAAGTTCCGAAATCAAGTATCAAAGTTTTGAACTTCTCTTCTATATTCCTGTAACTTTTTTTATCGGCATTCGCAATTTCCAATTCGGTAATATACAAATGCGCATCGAGTTGTATGGAACGGTCTGCACTGTTTTCTATAACATAATTAAAAACATCGATAGCTATTTCGTCTGCTCCTTGTTCCATACATACTAACCCCAGGCTCATGACACGCTTTACGGTAGAAACCTGTGAACGTTTGAAAATAGCCTTTTCCTGGATAAAGGCATTCTTGTATTGCTTTTGTTGTACGTACAACCAGCTTAAGATCTCATTCCACAAAAGATCTGGTGTGGATTGTAGTTTTTCGAGTAATACTTTTTTTAAAATGAGATTGTTTTCACTGGAAGGGTCTTCATCCAAAAACTGACTGATCCGGTTGGTGATGGTTCTCAGGTAGCTTTCGTTTTTCTGTATAAGTTCCAGATAACTGGAAAACATTTTCTCAATATTCCCCATTTCCCCATAGATGCGGGCAATTTCCAGTTGAATATTCGTGTTGGGCTTAACGGCTATAGACCTTTCGTAAACCCTGAGGGCGTAGTCTAATAAGGCTCTCTTTTTGAAAGCACTGCCAATTACGAAAGCAAAATTGGGACTTTGTTCTACATGGGCTGCTGCTTTTTCGTAATAGTAAACGGCTTTTTCCTGTTGTCCCTGAAGTTGATAGTTGTACCCTAACTCTACTAAAAGGTTAGGTGGGAAAAAAGAAGATTCTTCCCGAGAGCGTAAAAGTTGTTCGGCTTCCTGATATCTTTCCAGTTGTTGGTGACTTTCGATGAGATATTGCAGAAAATCCATTCGCCCCGGATTCTTTTGATACAACTTTTCATAAAGCACTAAAGCCTTTTCAAAGTCTCCATCTTCAAAATACTGCATGGCAAGGGCATCACTTTGGGAAAAAAGGAAGCCACTGCACAAAAGGGCAATAAATACCGTGAGTTTCTTCAAAATGGGTATGGTTTTCTCCAAATATAACATAACCCGGGCAATTTATAAGTTAATTATTTTTAAAAAGAAAAAGACCCGGAATCAGATCCGGGTCAAACCAACCAAAAAAATAATAGTGCTATTAATCAATATACTTAACTCTTGATTCTACTATTGATCTGGTTATATTCTAGATTGATTAAAACCTAAAAAATACTTATTGCCAAATCCTTAATCTATACGTGTTGAGATGAAATGCGAAAGATGGAAAATAGTTACACATCATAGTATTAAGTAAGATTTGGCTTATCAAATATAGGAAAAATATAGTGAAAGGCAAACTTACTCTATCATGTCAAAGCCGGTGTAGGGTATAAGTATTTCGGGAATACGTATTCCTTGATCGGTCTGGTAATTTTCCAAAATGCCGGCAAGCACTCTGGGCAATGCCAGTGAGCTGCCATTGAGGGTATGAGCAAGCCTGCTCTTACCATCAGTATCCTTAAACCGGAGTTTTAGCCTGTTGGACTGATAGGTCTCAAAATTAGAAACAGAGCTTATTTCCAGCCATCGTTGTTGTGCGGTAGAGTACACTTCAAAATCATAGGTAAGCGCAGCCGTAAACCCAAGGTCGCCACCACAGAGCCGTAAAATACGATACGGTAATTTTAGCTCCCGTAATAATGTTTTCACATGGTCAACCATACCATCTAAAGCCTGGTAAGAGCGATCGGGGTGTTCTATACGTACAATTTCTACCTTGTCAAACTGATGTAGCCTGTTGAGCCCTCTTACATGCGCGCCGTAACTTCCCGCTTCCCGTCTGAAACAGGGTGTAAAAGCCGTGCAGCAAATAGGAAAATCATTTTCAGATAAAAGGGTGTCCCGGAAAAAATTGGTCATTGGTACTTCAGCGGTAGGAATTAAATAGAGGTCATCTTCACCAATATAATACATTTGTCCTTCTTTATCGGGAAGTTGCCCCGTTCCGTAACCAGAGGTCTCATTTACCACATAAGGAGGTTGGTATTCTGTGTAACCGGCTTCAGTATTCTTATCCAGAAAATAAGTAACCAGCGCCCTTTGTAAACGCGCTCCCTTGCCTTTGTAAACCGGAAATCCCGCTCCGGTAATTTTGGTGCCGAGCTCAAAGTCAATAAGGTCATATTTCTTGGCCAGTTCCCAATGAGGAAGTGCTTCTCCGGGTAGCTCGGGAATATCTCCTTCTTTAAACACCTCTTCATTGTCCTCATCGGTATTTCCCGTAGGAACAGAGGCATGCGGGGTATTCGGTATTTTGTAAAGTACTTCGGTAAGTTCGGTTGCTGTTTGACTAAGCTTTTCCTGAAATACTTTTGATTGTTGTTTTAGCTGTGTAGTTTGTTCTTTTAAAGCCTGGGCCTCTTCTTTCTGGCCGTTTTTAAAGAGGTCTCCTATCTGTTTGGATAATTTATTGGACTGTGAAAGGGTGGTATCCAACTGGGTTTGCAAACTTCTTCGCTCTTCATCCAGTTTAATAACGGTGTCTATCAGGCTTTCTGCATCCATATTGCGTTTGGCAAGTGCCTGAACAACTGCTTCCTTGTTTTCCCTAATAAATGGTACCTGTAACATAATTGTGTATTTTAATAAATTACCCTGACTGTAGCAGGTTTAAAATCCGGCAACAAATTTAGGGCAAATATCAGATAAAATATTGCGTATTATTCTTTTTCTGAGGGTAATATCCAGTCATGGTGCTTAAAGTGGGACCAGGGTTCTGCCGCAAGGTCCACTTCGGGGTCAATAAGGGTTTTAAGAGTTCCCTGATTCACACGTACTTTGCCTTTAGCATAGATAGCCACATCGTTGCCCAGTGCATTTTCATTTTTCTTGATCCTTTGCGCGAACTGCCATATCACATCGGGCTTTGAGGCAATCATACGCGACTGTTTAGGACTTAAGAATTCTTTGGGATCGATAATTTTGGTTTTACCGGTATCCTTGTTTACTACTTTAAAAGAGATGTAACCGCTTTTGGTACGCAGCATCATACGCCAGCTCATGCGGTGTCCCTCTTCGGTCCACAGTACATCATCTTTTATAACCCAGTGTCTTAACGGAAGCAGAATATGGATCACAAAATAGATCACAGCGAGACTCAGGTACAGATTGCGTTTTTCAGGTATTTGTATCTCGTTTCCTTCATATTTGGGCTTACGAGGCAAAAAGAGCCGGCGAATGGTTTCCGGAGGATAGAAAAATACGGTAAAAGCCAGGGAAAGATAAGGAAAGATACCTATCTGAAATACAATAGAGTTAAATATGTGGAAAAACACCGAAGCCGCAAAGGCCATATTTCGGGTAGGTTTCCAAAGCAGTAACGGTACTATAAGTAAATCGAATAAAATACCGGAATACGCAATAAAGTAATGCGTAGATTTTTCCTGTAACCAGGCACCAATTAACGGATAATCTGCTTTTGAGGCCATAAGGCTCTGTACGGCAGTGGTATCTAACCAGTCCGGATAAATCTTGGCTACAGATGCATATGTATATACCACCCACAGTTTTACAACAATGATCACGATACACCATCTGGGCATAGAAAGAGACTTTAAAGAAGGTTTTCTTTTTACATCCCATGAATAATACCGGTGTGCCGGAAGGATCAACATCAGCAAACAAATAAAAATTAGAAGGTAATAATGGTTGTTATAGGAAGCTTTTTGCATTAAATAGGTGGCCGTCCACATAACGGTAAAAATGCTAAGGCTCAGGCGGTACCGATACCCAAACATGACCATAAGCCCCATAATACTCATGAATGCATAATAGTAATACATACCATTTCCGGGTAAGGGCTGTAGCCATTCAAGGCCTATAAAATTAAAAGTAAACTCCGGTTCAACCAATGTGTAACCTATCCATCCGGTAACAATGGCCCCTGCAGTCTCAAGAAATAAGAGCAGGCCAAAGAGTATTCTGAAAACAATAAGGGGAGCATTGTCAACCTGAGTAAAAAGAAGTCTATTAAGTTTTTCTTTCCCTAACATGGATCAAAGCATTTTTTTTGTCTGTTTTCAACTGTTCTTTAAGTGCATGAATGGAGTCAAACCTTTTTTCATCTCTCAGTCTTTCCAGGAGGTGAATACGCAGTTTTTTTCCGTAGAGGTCCTCATTAAAATCAAAAAAATTGATTTCTATGGTCTTGTTAGTGCCATTAACGGTGGGATTAAACCCAATATTCATCATTCCGTGAACCATACGGCCGTCAATATCGCATCTTACCACATAAACACCGTTTTCGGGAATGAGTTTGTACGGTTCTTCTATGTGTAAATTGGCGGTGGGAAAATCAATTTGGCGCCCAAGGCCTTTTCCCTTTTCAATGCGCCCGGTTAACATAAAGTCATATCCCAGGTATGCATTTGCGGTAGCAATATCGCCTTCACTAAGGGCTTTTCGTATTTTGGTGGAGCTAACAGATACTTCATTGATCTCTTCTGCCGGGATCTCTTCAACATCAAAGTTATAGGCAGCTCCAAATTCGATAAGGTCTTTAATGGTAGCTGTTCGGTTTCTACCAAAACGATGGTCATAACCAATAACTACTTTTTTTGCATGCAGTTTTTTTACCAGAAGATCTCTTACAAATTCAAGAGCGGTAAGTCTTGAAAAATCTTTAGTAAAAGGATGTATTATGAGTTGGTCAAGACCTGTGGTTTTCAGGATATCTTTTTTTTCATCAAGCGTAGTGATCATTTTGAGATCTGCATTTTGTTGCAGGACCATACGCGGATGAGGAAAAAAAGTTAATATGGTGGATAATAGGTCGTTAGCATTGGCTCCGGCTACTAACTTTTCTATGATTTTTCGGTGTCCGATATGTACTCCGTCAAAAGTACCAATAGTAACAATTGTATGAACCGGATTGTTAAAATTTTCTATGTCGTTAAATGTTATCACTTAAAAAAAGAGTTCAGAATAAAATAAAGACTTATGTTTGTGATAGTAAGATACTAAAAGTAAAAACTTTTCTTTTCCATGAAAACAAACTTACGGTATGTTTTTACAATAACCATAATTTTTCTCAGCTTTTACCATATCAACGCGCAAAGCGGTTATTGGGAACCTTACAGCGGGAATAAAAAATCTGAAAATTATACGTTAAGGTCACTTAAAGAGGAAGGGTACACCCTACTTACTTTGGATGAAAAGGCATTTGTAAACGCACTTGCCCAGGCACCTGCAAGGGGTCGGTTTTCGGGCGTGTCAAACACCACAATGATGTTGCCAGACGATACGGGTAAATTGATCTCTTTTGACGTGTATGAAGCCCCGGTGCTTTCCCCAGAACTTTCGGCAAAATATCCGGATATACGTTCCTACGTGGGCTACAGTACAGATGGTGAGCAAACAAAAGTACGTTTTAGTGTTTCTCCCCAGGGTATTCAGCACATGATGCGTTTTTCAGGGCATCATACTGTTTTTATGGAAAAACTTTCCAGAGAAGGAAGTCAATACATTGTATATACCAGAGATGCAAGAGAGACCCCAAAAGAGATGGTGTGTAGCACCGAAATGCGAAAAGAAGACAGAAAGGTTGCGGCAAACAGGGATACAAACGACCAAACCCTGCGAAGGTACAGGCTGGCTGTTTCTACCACTGGAGAATATACCTCTTTTCACGGAGGTACAGTAGCAGGAGCACTGGCTGCCATTAATGCCACGGTTACCCGGGTGAACGAAGTATTTGAAAATGATTTTTCGGTTACGTTGGAAGTGATTGCGAATACCGAGCAGGTAATCTTCACCGATGCTGCGACCGATCCTTACAACGAAACCGGTTTAAATTCGGCATTACAGGCTACATTAAGTACTACTATTGGGGAAGCTGCGTATGATGTGGGTCACCTGTTTCACCGGGCAGCAAACGACGGGAATGCAGGTTGTATTGGTTGTGTATGTATTAACGGGCGTAAGGGAAGTGCCTATTCATCTGCCACCAGCCCCACGGGAGATACATTTGATATTGATTATGTAGCGCATGAACTGGGTCATCAGTTTGGGGCCAATCATACCTGGTCCTTTGATACGGAAGCCACAGGCGTAAATGCAGAGCCGGGAAGTGGTACCACCATTATGGCCTATGCAGGCATTACCGGGGCCAATAATGTACAATTGAACAGTGACCCGTATTTTCATTTCTGGAGCATTTTTCAGGTAGCCTCTTATATTGCGACCACTACCTGTGATGTAGAAACTGCACTTACCAACAACCCACCTGCAGCCAATGCAGGTACCGATTACAAGATACCCAGGTCAACTGCATTTTTACTTGCCGGTACAGGGAGTGATCCCGATACGGGTGATGTGCTCACCTACACCTGGGAACAAATAGACGATGGTATTATACGAAATACTACTTTTGGGCCTACCAATACCCGGGGGGCCAATTTCAGATCATTACCTCCTTCAACTCAACCAATAAGGTACATGCCCAGGCTTGAAAGAGTAGTGAACGGAACCCTTACCCAGGTAAACCCTATGCTTAATGATGCATGGGAAACCGTTTCCAATGTGGGGCGTACCATGGATTTTGCATTTACCGTTCGCGATAATGCAGCGGGTGGCGGACAAACAGCTTCCGATATCGTTCGGCTTACTGTTTTGGAGGAAGCAGGGCCTTTTGCCGTAACTTCACAAAATGCTCTGGAAACCTGGAGTGCAGGTACCGTAGAAACCATAACCTGGGATGTTGCCAATACCAGTACAGCTCCCGTTAATGCACAACAGGTAGATATATTACTTTCTACTGACGGAGGACAGACATTTCCCGTCACTCTGGCACAAAACACAAATAATGACGGGGAACACAAACTCATTGTACCCGGTGGTATAGCCACTACTTCCGCCCGTATCATGGTAAAAGCTTCCGATAATATTTTCTTTGCCGTAAATGGAGACAATTTTGCCATAGAAGAATCCGAATTTGTATTGGCTTTCCCGGAACTGGAAGGACTGGCGTGTCAACCGGACGATCTGGTGATCAATTTTGAATATCAGTCTTATGCGGGCTTTAGTGGAGAAACTACGTTTTCTACTTCCGGTTTACCCGCCGGGCTTACGGCCAGTTTTGTACCTGCGAGCACCTCTACAGATGGAACAAATGTACAAATGACCGTTTCAGGTACAGCATCTGTACCTACGGGAAGTTACTCTTTTACCATCACGGGAACCTCAGGTGCACTCGTACAAAACCTGTCTTTTGACCTTAATGTCTCAGAAGATTCCCTATCTCCGGCAACTTTGCTGGCACCTGCCAACGGCGCTACCGATGTTTTTTTTGATGTGGCTCTGCAATGGCAGGAAGACCCTTTGGCCGAGACCTATCTTCTGGAAATTGCGACCGATGCTACTTTTAGTGCTCCTCTTGTGAGTGCCGGCGTTATTGATACTTCCTATTTACCGGAAAACCTGCAACAGTCAACCACCTATTTCTGGAGAGTAAAGAGCCGGAATGCCTGTGGCGAAGGAGACTTTAGTCCCGTATTCAGTTTTACCATGGCTCCCGTAAATTGCAATACTTTTATATCGCGATCTACCCCAGTAACGATCTCAGAAAACGGAACCCCTTCTGTTTCCGCCGTTTTAAATGTAATAGATGATCTGCAGATTACCGATATTGATGTCTCTGTAGATATTACACATACCTTTGTTTCTGATCTTACTATTCGTTTGCGTTCTCCTTCTGGTACAGAGGTGGTATTGTTCTCCAGAAGTTGCGGAGAGCTGGAAAATATCGTAGCTGTTTTTGATGATGACGGGCAGCCGGCGACCTGCCGAGTAAACCCTCCGGCACTTGCGGGTGCTGTAGAGCCTGTACAATCACTTTCTTCTTTCTTTGGAGAATCTGCTGCGGGCCAGTGGACACTGTTGGTCGATGACTCTGAAAATATAGACGGGGGGAGTATTAATGATTTTAGAATATCGGTATGTGCTGCAGGGGTTTTTATTCCCGATCGTGACGCAGACGGTGTAGAAGATGATGATGATAACTGCCCCGATACGCCTAATCCTGCGCAGGAGGACCAGGACCAGGATGGAACAGGTGATGCTTGTGATACCGATGATGACAATGACGGGGTTAACGATGTAGATGATAACTGCCCGTTTACACCCAATGCGGGGCAGGAGAATGCCGATAATGACAGTGCAGGCGATGTCTGCGATCTGGATGACGACAATGACGGTATTGTTGACACGAATGATAATTGCCCGTTAACTCCTAATAATGACCAGGGAGATAATGATCTGGACGGATTGGGCGATGCCTGTGACCCGGATGATGACAATGACGGGATACTCGATGAGCAAGACAATTGCCCGTTTACTTTTAATCCCGATCAGTTAGATATTGATAATGATGGTGAAGGGGATGCCTGTGACGAGGATGTGCTGGTCTCAGAAGCCCTTACGCCTAACGGAGACGGTATTAACGATACCTGGACCATTATTAATATAGACCGGCACCCCAATGCAGTGATCACGGTATTCAACCGTCTCGGGAATGAGGTTTTCAGAACTACCGGTTATAATAATGACTGGAACGGAGTGTATAAAGACAGAAGCGAACGCCTTCCCGCCGGTTCATATTATTATCAGATAGATCTTGAAAATAACGGGTCTGCAGATTTTAGTGGCTGGATATATATAACCTATTAATGTTTGTTAAAAGCGATTATTCTGAAATGAACTATACTATAAAACGGTATGTTATTCTGGTTTTTTTCATGCTTACGGTAACCACGCAGGCACAGCAGGACCCGGATTATGTTTTTTACCGATATACTATGAATGCGGTGAATCCTGCTTATGCGGGATCGGAAGGAATTACCAGTGTGGTTCTTAACTTAAGGAACCAGTGGCAGGGTGTAGAAGATGCCCCCCAAACACAAACCTTTTTTGCCAGTACCACTTTAGGGGAAAAACTGGGTACCGGGCTTTCTATTGTAAACGACCAGACCTTTATTGAAAAGCAAACCGCTATTTATGTAGATTTTTCATATAAACTCCAGGTCTCAAGGGAAACCCATTTGTTTTTAGGGCTTAAAGCCGGAGGGAACTTTTTTGATGTAAATGCAGGCGGTCTGCAGACCTTTAACCGTACAGGAGATCCGCTGCTTACAGATCAGAGTAGTTTTAATCCTAATCTGGGGGTTGGGGCCCTGTTACAGCATGAAAAATACTTTGTGTCGCTTTCGGTACCGCGTCTTTTAAATATGACCAGGTTTGATGAAATAAACGGTACGGTAGTAGAAGCGACCGATGAGGTTCACATATATCTGGCCGGGGGATATGATTTTGAATTGTCTGACGAATGGCTTTTCAAACCTTCGGTGATGACGCGCTATGTAGCCGGGGCTCCTGTATCGGTAAATACGATCGCCGCATTTTCATACGATCAGAAATTTGAGTTCGGCCTGGCCTACCGTACAGACAGTGCCCTTGGCGGGCTTGCCCTTTTCAAAATAGCCAACTGGTTGCAGGCAGGATATGCCTATGAAAGCTCATTACGATCTGAGATCACTGAAGCTGCCAGTGGTACGCACGAACTTATTCTCCGGTTTTTTATAAACACTGATAATTAAATAAAAGATCAGGTATTATTAAAGTGATTCATGGTTCGTGAGATCCCTGACAATACAAATGATTTAATAAGTTCGCAGGAACGGTCCATACGTTCGGGTAGTTTTGAAGTTTCTTCATCAGACCAGTTTCCCAGTACATAATCTACTTGTCGCCCTTTAGAGAATTCGGCTCCTATACCAAAACGAAACCGGTTGTATTGAGTAGTTGCCAGCTTTTCCTGCAGGTCTTTAAGTCCATTATGGCCCCCGTCACTTCCTTTGGTCTTTACACGTAGGGTGCCAAAAGGCAGATTAATATCATCAGTGATCACAAGAAGGTTCTCCAGAGGTATTTTTTCTTTATCCAGCCAGTACTTTACTGCTTTGCCACTAAGGTTCATATAGGTGGCCGGTTTGAGAAAAATGAGTTTTCGGCCCTTAATACTGTAAGAAGCCAGTGCTCCCAGTTTTTGGTTCTCAAATATAAAATCTTCCTGAGAGGCAAAGTGATCCAGTATTTTAAAGCCAATATTATGGCGTGTGTTTTCGTAGTCACTGCCTATATTACCAAGTCCCGCAATGAGAAACTTTTTCATATTATCGGTTTTTGAGTGGGCTTCAGTGCTTTTTGGTGTATTGAAAAACTTAAAAAAACGTTTCATAAAAAGAGATCAAAACCTAAAAATAAAACATCCCGGCATGCCGGGATGTTTCTTTACTATGAAATACGCAAAAGGTATTATGCTTTTGCCGATTCTTTTTCTGCTTTTGCAGCATCCTGGGCAGCTTTCATTGCAGCACGCGAGATTCTTACCTGGCAAACTACCGTATTGTCCGGGTGCATAAGCTTGTAATTGTCATTCGTAAGTGAAGTAACATATAGCTTGTTCCCGATCTCTAACTCTGAAATATCTGCATAGATATAATCTGGCAGGTTTCCGGGAATAGCTTTTACTTTTAGCTTACGCTTGTTAAGACGTAAAACACCACCTCCCATTACTCCGGGAGATTTTCCGGTAACTTTAACAGGTACCTCCACGGTTACTTCGCGGTTTTCAAGTAACTCATAAAAATCTACATGTAGAATTTTATCAGATACCGGGTGAAACTGGATATCCTGAAGTATGGCTTTTACTTTGGTTCCATCTTCAAGATCAATTACTACCGTATGTACATCGGGCGTATAAACCAGTTTTGAAAATGATCGTTCATCTGCTGAAAAATGTAATGGTTTGTCTCCTCCGTACACTACGCAAGGAACCTTTCCAGCATTACGTAAGGCTTTTGTCGAGGACTTGCCCACGCTTTCTCTTTGAGATCCTTTAATGGTAATTGACTTCATTATAAATAGAATAAAAATTAAAATTTACATTAAAAATTTAGAACTTATTGAGGTATTGTGATGTACACGTTGCATCACATCGGCAAAAAGATCGGCACAGCTCAGTACTCGTATTTTTGCACTTTTTTGTCTAAGCGGTATTGAATCGGTTACAATAAGCTCTTCCAGTTTTGAATTCTCAATACGCTCATAGGCTTTACCCGAGAGTATGGCATGTGTGGTAATGGCCCGTACGCTTAAGGCTCCTTTTTCCATCATAAGGTCTGCCGCCCTGGTTAAAGTACCTGCCGTATCTACCATATCATCTACCAGCACTACATTTTTACCGGTTACATCACCAATAAGTTCCATATGGTCTATAATATTGGCTTTTTTACGGTGTTTGTAACAGATCACTACTTCACTTTCCAGATACTTTGAATAAGCATATGCCCGTTTGGACCCCCCCATATCGGGAGAAGCTACGGTAAGGTTAGACAGGTTCAGGTTTTTCAAAAATGGCAAAAATATGGTAGAGGCAAATAAATGATCTACCGGTTTTTCAAAAAAGCCCTGTATCTGGTCGGCATGCAGGTCCATTGTGATAATACGGGTGGCACCTGCCGCTTCCAGTAACTTGGCTACCAGTTTGGCCCCTATGGGTACACGGGGTTTATCCTTACGGTCCTGTCGGGCCCATCCAAAATATGGCATTACTGCGGTAATATGCCTGGCAGAAGCTCTTTTGGCAGCATCGAGCATAAGCAGCAATTCCATTAAATTATCGGTACTGGGATGCGTAGAACCTATTAAAAATACCCGGGCGCCTCTCACAGATTCTTCAAAAGAAGGTTGAAATTCACCATCACTATATCTGGAAAAGGATACTTTCCCAAGCTCGGCCCCAAAGGAATTGGCAATATTTTGTGCTAATTCCATACTTTGGGTACAGGCAAATATTTTAGGTTCAGGCGCGGCGTACGGCATGCTTAAAACGGTGTTCAGTAGTTAGTTACTAGTCGTGTTTTTATAAACGAGGTGCAAATTTAGAAATTTATTTGGAGACGGGAAGGAAATCGCTGCTAATTTTAAGGCTTATTGAATTTTATTTTTTAGATTTGCCCTCGCAAATGCTCGAGTGGCGGAACTGGTAGACGCGCTGGATTCAAAATCCAGTTTCTTCGGAAGTGTGGGTTCGATTCCCACCTCGAGTACAGATGGATAAAAAAAGCTCAGATAAAGATCTGGGCTTTTTTTATGGGCAATATTCTTCTTATTGATATATTGTGAGTTAAGTACGTTTAGCGGGAATGAGCTATGAGAAATGAATTTATAGCTCGATATAGCAGCTTTTAATAACGCTTTTAAGAATAAGACCTAGTTTTGTACATCAATAACAATAAAAAATATTTGTTATTTCAAGATATTATTTTATATTTGTACACTGATAACAACAAAATAAATGAAATTATCTCAATTAACAAATATTGCTTCTGGGTTAAATCAGAAAAGGCATCCTCAGGGAACCGTCTATTATTTGCAGGCGCGAGATTTTGTTGAAAACGATAAGCTAGACAAGCATTTAAAACCTTCTATTGTTGAGTATCCAAAACTAGAATCACACTACCTATTAAAGGGTGATGTTCTTGTTTTAGCTAAAGGACATCATGGATTTAATGCATTTGTATATAATAAGGAGAAAGCGCCAGCTGTAGCATCCTCAATTTTCTTAGTATTAAAAGAAATTGATGATAAGGTGTTGCCGGAATACCTGATGTGGTATATCAACTTGGAGTCAACCCAGCAACAGCTTATAAATTCTGGTAGAGGTAGCGCATTGCCGTCAATAAATAAGAAAATCTTGGCTGACTTGGAGGTTCCTGTTCCCGAATTACAAATTCAAAAAGATGTGGTCGCTTTAAGTGAACTTAAAGCCGAAGAATCAAAACTGGTAAAGCAATTGGACTTCCTTAAATCAAAAGCCTTACAAATCAATTTGAAAGAATGCATTCAATAATTAACTATGAGCAATAAAGTAAAAACAAAAGATATCAACGCAGTAGTCTGGAATGCTTGCGACACCTTTAGAGGTGTAATAGACCCAAGCCAATACAAAGATTACATTTTGGTAATGCTATTCCTCAAATACGTATCTGATGTGTATTCAGAAAAGCACAAAGAGTATTTGGAAAAGTACAATGGCGATACAGAACGAGCTGATAGGGCAATGCAACTTGAACGTTTTGTGGTGCCCTCAAATAGTCATTTTAATTTTCTCTACGATAGTCGCAACGAAGACAATATTGGAGAGTTGATTGATATTGGCTTGGCAGATTTAGAGGAAGCCAACAGAGAGAAATTGACCAGTGCCGATGGTGCGGGAATCTTCAGGAACATAAGTTTCAATAGCAGTAATCTCGGGGATAAAAAGCAGAAAAACACACGCCTTAAAAATTTGCTCCAGGACTTTGTAAAGCTGGATCTGACACCTTCCCATCTTGAGGAAAAAGACATTATTGGGGATGCCTATGAATATCTTATTGCAAACTTTGCCAGTGATGCCGGTAAGAAGGCGGGTGAATTTTATACGCCGGCCGGAGTATCTACTCTTCTGGCCAAATTAACCAAATCAAAATCAGGAGCACGCATTTATGACCCAACCTGTGGTTCTGCCTCATTATTGATCAAAGCAGCAAGAGAAGTTGAAGACAACAACTTTTCATTGTACGGGCAGGAAGCCAATGGCAGTACCTGGGCGTTGGCGGTAATGAACATGTTTTTACATGGTTTTGACAGTGCTTCTATCCGTTGGGGAGACACTTTGCGAAATCCAAAACATATTGAAGGGGATACTTTAATGAAATTCGATACGGTTGTAGCCAATCCTCCTTTCTCGCTGGATAAGTGGGGGCAGGAAGAGTTAGAAGATGATAAGTTCAGTCGTTTTTCCAGGGGCCTCCCTCCCAAAAGCAAAGGCGATTGGGCATTTATCTCCCATATGATTGAAAGCGCCTATGAAGTAACGGGCATAGTAGGTGTGGTAGTACCGCATGGGGTATTATTCCGAGGAAGTTCGGAAGGACGTATCCGAAAAAAAGTGATAGAAGATAATTTATTGGATGCCGTCATTGGGCTTCCTGCCAATCTCTTCTTTGGCACAGGGATACCGGCAGCCATTCTCATTTTCAACAAAGGAAAACAGGAGCGAAAAGAAACCTTGTTTATTGATGCAAGCGCACATTTTGCCAGTGGTAAGAACCAGAATGAACTGTTGCCGGAACATATTAATCGCATTGTTTTGACCTATGAAGATTTTAAAACAAATAAATTAAAGCCAGGGGTTATTGAAGATAAATACAGCTACGTAGCTACTTATGAGGAGTTAGAGGAAAATGAATTCAACCTCAATATCCCAAGATATGTAGATACCTTTGAAGAAGAAGACGAAGTTGATGTCGCAGCGGTACAACAGGAAATAGATACCTTAGAAGAAGAGTTGGCCAGGGTACAAGAGGAAATGAAGCAATATTTAAAAAAACTGGATCTGGCTTAATCGCAACAAACAACCTTATGGAACTACCAAAAATTATCATTGAACTGGATAAGGAGAAAGAAAAGCTGGATACACTCAGGCCGTTAACTCAAATACAACGGGAACGACTTGAACAAAAACTGCGGCTGGACTGGAATTATCACAGCAACAGTATTGAAGGCAATACATTGACTGCGCATGAAACCAAAGCTTTTATTCTCCACGGTATTACAGCTAAAGGCAAACCTTTTCGAGACTATATAGAAATGCGCGGACATAATGAGGCCCTAAAAAAACTTTTAGGTCTGGTTGACAAAGATGTTCTGATTACCGAAAAGTTAATCAAAGAACTCCATGAGATCATTCTTGTAGAACCTTATCAGGACGAAAAAACAGAGATCAATCCCGGTGTATATAAAACCAAACCCAATTATTTATATACCATTAACAATGAACGTATTGATTTTTTACCTCCGGAAGAAGTACCAGAAGCCTTAAATACTCTTATCAACTGGCTTAACAATCAACTCGTAAAACCCAAACGGAAAAAGAAAAAATACAACCTACACCCCGTTTTGGTTGCAGCCGCCTTTCAGGTACGTTTTATTAAAATACATCCTTTTGGTGATGGCAATGGCAGGTTATCGCGAATTTTAGGTAATCTTATCCTGATGCAATGTGGTTACACGCCAGCCATTATTAGGTTGGAAAATCGCGAAGAATACTATCGAATGTTGAATTTAAGCTCGCTGGAAGATCCATTACCCCTAGCCGAGATGATTGCAGCAGAGTCTTTAAAAACTACTCAACAGGCTATTAAAGCCGCCAGGAACGAGCCTGTTAACGAGCCTGAAGATCTGGACAAAGAACTACAGTTATTAGAACAAAAGATAAACAATCCTGATTTTACGGCCAGCGTGCCAAAAAGGTCAATAGCCCTTATTAATAAAGTTTTGTTAGACGCGTTTCTACCAATGATGTTTGAATACGACCGTCAATGGGCCAGGTTACGTGATAAATTTGCTCAAACAGTTGCTGAAATCAGAATAGCAGATAAGCCCCCTCAAAAATATGAGTGGTTACCAGACCAAAAAGAGGAATACTGGAAGGGACATGATCTGGATAAGATAAAATACTTTGATTTCCTGATTCTTTTAAAAGATTTCAAGCCTCTGCTGCCTGAACAAAAAGATTTCAGCATGGGTTTTGCCTTATATTTTTACGATTACAAATTTGAAATTGAACATCATTATGGCGATCCTGAAAGATCAACTTTTGTATATGGGCAGGAAATGGATAGAACGGCATTGCAAAATGTCGTGAAAACCAGTGTGCATCAATTAATAAAAAACCTATCCCTGTTGGTGGACAAAAAAAACAATGGTATTCAAAATGAGTAAAGTGCTAAAACCTATACCGGATACAGAAAAAAGACCTGGCTACAAACATACCAAGTTAGGTTGGATTCCTGAGGATTGGGAAATTTTTCGCTTTGATGAAGTTTTCCAATTCATCCCTACTTATTCTTATTCTAGGAATCAACTAATTAAGTGTCAACCTAATGATAACGATATTTTTAACATCCACTATGGTGATATACACACTTCTTTTCACAATGAGCAACTAGACTTTGATAAAGATATAGAGGTGGCAAGCTTATTAAACCCTGTCATTGACATTAAGAAACTAAAATTATTAAAAGAAGGCGACTTGGTGATAGCGGATGCTTCGGAGGATTATGAGGGGATTTGTGATGCTATTGAACTGAAGAATGTTAGGAACAGAAAAATCATTGGTGGACTTCATACGTTTGCGGTTCGAGATAAAAATGGACTAACAGCAAATGGATATCGCGGGTTCATATTCAAAAATGAAATAGTAAAACACAACCTTAAGAGGGTTGCAACCGGAATATCTGTTCTTGGCGTATCAAAATCTAATATTTCTAAAATATTGATTCCTCTTCCATCTCCCTCGGAACAAGTAGTGATATCTAAGGTACTTTTAAAATGGGACAGTGCCATTACCAAACTCAATGAACTTATTAAAGCCAAACAAAAGAGTAAAAAAGGCTTGATGCACCTATTGCTTACAGGAAAAAAACGCTTACCTGGTTTTGATGGGGAGTGGCAAGAACAAAAACTATCGGTTTTTTTTACTGAAAGAAAAGAAACAAATAGGGATGATTTAGAACTTCTTTCAATTGGTGAAGCCGGGGTATACCCACAATCGCTATCTAACAAAAAAGACACCTCGAATAACGATAAATCCAAATATAAAAGAATATGCCCCGGCGATATTGGTTACAATACTATGAGGATGTGGCAAGGTAGAAGTGCATTAAGTCATTTGGAAGGTATTGTAAGTCCCGCTTACACAATTGTAAAGCCAAAGGAAGAAGCTGACTCTGTATTCTTTTCCTATTTCTTCAAAGTGCCTTCTGTAGTACATAAGTTCTATAGAAACTCCCAAGGTTTAGTAAGTGATACCTTGAATTGTAAATTCAAAGATTTCGCAATGGTAAAAGTATTGTTGCCCAAGAATAAGGATGAGCAAACTGCTATTGCTCAAATATTAAGTGCAGCAGATAAAGAAATCTATTTGCTGAAAGAACAACTAGAACAATTGGAACAACAGAAAAGAGGTATGATGCAACAGTTGTTGATGGGTAAGGAACGCTTACCTCTGTAAACATTATAACTATGGAAACACCCTCATTTAAAGAAGACCATATTTCGCAAATACCGGCATTGCAACTGCTGATTAAAATAGGATATACCTATTTAAATCAGCAAGAAGCTACCGAGACACGAGGCAACAAACTTTCTAATGTAATCTTAGAAGATGTATTGAGAAAGCAGTTGCATAAAATGAATGCAGCAAAAGTATCCTCTACCAAGGAAGTCCCTTTTAGTGATAATAATATTGAAAGTGCCATCATTGCATTACGGGATATGCCGATGGTAGATGGCTATTTGACCACATCGCAGAAAATATATGAACTACTTACGCTAGGGAAATCTTTGGAGCAAATTGTAGAGGGTGACCGCAAAAGCTTTGACTTACACTATATAGATTGGAAAAATCCTGACAACAATGTATTTCATGTAACCGAAGAATTTAATGTCCTCCGGAGCGGACGAAAAGACCATTATCGCCCAGACATTGTCTTGTTCGTAAACGGTATTCCTCTAGCAGTCATAGAATGTAAACGTCCTGACATAAAAGAACCTTTAGAGCAAGCTATTTCCCAACAATTACGAAACCAGCAAGACGATGGCATTAGAAGTTTATATGCAATCTCGCAATTACTCATGGTTCTCACGGTAAATGAAGGTAGCTATGCCACTACAGGCA
This sequence comes from Ascidiimonas aurantiaca, assembly GCF_037646345.1. Taxonomy (NCBI): domain Bacteria; kingdom Pseudomonadati; phylum Bacteroidota; class Flavobacteriia; order Flavobacteriales; family Flavobacteriaceae; genus Ascidiimonas; species Ascidiimonas aurantiaca. The sequence continues at coordinate 104,837 of NZ_JBBEWR010000013.1, forward strand.
CCGAACCTAAGTTTTGGGCGAAATGGAAAGAAAATTTCCGCTCTCAAAAAGAGGAGACCGCATTCAACCAAAAACTATTTCGGCTCAAGAACAAAGCATTACCCAATGAAATTAAAGACAGATTATTTGTGGAGCGTTTTAAATATGTCAGAGCCCATTTTGAACAACTAGAAGGTGAAGAAGTGCAACCGACGCCACAAGACCAGTACTTATACAGTTTGTGTAGACCAGAACGATTGTTGGAACTGGCATATGATTTCACCTTATTCGATAATGGAGCAAAGAAAATTGCTCGTTATCAACAATATTTTGCCATTAAGAAGGCTATGGCACAACTTACAAAAATGGCTGATGGTAAACGCCAAGGAGGTGTAGTTTGGCATACCCAAGGTAGCGGAAAATCATTGACCATGGTGATGTTGGCACAGGCAATAGCCATGGAACCCTCGATAAAAAATCCAAAAATTATATTGGTCACCGATAGAACAGATTTAGATAGACAGATAACAGGGACCTTTCAAAAATGCGGTTATGATGATGTTGAAAATGCAAAGACAGGTGCTCAGTTGGTAGAGCTGTTGGAGAGTAAAAGTGATGCTGTGGTAACTACCATAATCAACAAGTTTGAAACAGCAGTTAAACGAATCAAAATACCGTTGGAAAGCCCTAATATTTTTGTTTTAGTTGATGAAGGCCATCGTACCCAGCATGGTACTTTTAATATTGAGATGCAAAAAACACTACCCAATGCGTGTTTTATAGCATTCACCGGAACACCCTTATTTAAAAAAGACAAGAATACATTATCCAAATTCGGAACTATCATCGATAGCTATACCGTTGACCAGGCGGTAAAGGATAAAGCCGTTGTTCCTCTACTGTACGAGGGAAGGCATGCACTTCAAGATGTGAATGCGGCTCCGTTGGATAACTATTTCAATATGATATCTGAACCATTAACACCTTATGAAAAAGCAGATTTAAAAAAGAAATTTAGCAAGGCAGACCAACTAAATATTGCCGAGCAAAAGATTTATGCCATCTGTTGGGATATATCGAAACACTTTCAAAAAAACTTTCAGGGAACGGGGTTCAAAGGGCAGGTCGTTTGTCAAAGCAAAGCATCCGCTGTTAAATACAAAAATTTCCTGGATAGTATTGGCTTAGTTACTTCAGAATTGGTGATTTCACCTCCGGACGAACGTGAGGGTGAAGATTCGGCTTATGGCCAAACTCCTGATTCTGTAAAACAATTTTGGCATCGTATGATGGATGAACATGGTTCGGCCGTTAAATACCAGCAGAACATTGTAAATAGATTTAAAAATGACAATCATCCTGAGTTGGTTATTGTTGTTGACAAGCTATTAACCGGATTTGATGCACCCAACAATACTGTGCTATATTTAACTAGAAAGCTCCTTGGTCATACGCTTTTACAAGCCATTGCCAGGGTTAACCGTGTTTACCCAGACAAGGACTACGGGTATGTAATTGACTACTATGGTGTACTCCAGGAATTGGATAGTGCTATAAAGACCTATTCTACATTTGAGGATTTTGACGAAATGCAATTACAAGGTACAATCACCAACATAAACGACGAAATAAAACGCTTACCACAGGTCCACTCAGATATATGGCAGTTGTTCAATACAATTAAAAACAAGAAAGATGCGGAAGCGTATCAACAATTGTTGAGGGATGAAGCTGTCCGAACCAAATTCTACAATAGACTATCAAACTATGCCCGAATCTTGAAACTGGCATTGTCTTCCATTGAATTTTATAAGACCACTCCTGAAAACCAATTGAAGAGATATAAGGAGGATTTGGCATTTTTTGTAAAACTTAGAAACTCGGTGATATCCAGATACTCCGATAAAATCAACTATAAAAAATACGAGGGACAGATTCAGAAATTAATCGATACACATATTCCAACCGAAGATGTTGTGAAATTAACAGATTTGGTCAACATTTTTGATAAAGAAGCTTTTGAACAAGAAGTAGAAAAAGTAGTGGGTAAAGCAGCTAAGGCAGATATGATTGCATCCAGAACTTCAAAGCACATAAGTGAAAAAATGGATGAAGACCCTGCCTTTTACAAACGTTTTTCGCAGTTGATTAAAGAAACTATAGATGATTATTTACAAAAGAGAATCAATGAAGCTGAATATCTCAATAAAATGGAAGAAATTATGGATGCAGTATTGAATAGAACTGATTCTGAGTTACCAGAATCATTAAAAGATAAAGATATTGCAAGAGCATTTTACGGTATCTCTTTAGAAGAGTTTGAAACTAAGATACCCGACAATGCCCAGCTCGTCTCAGTATCTGAACTATTAGCTTTAAAGTGCGATGAGATAATTCAAGGATTGAAAAAAGTGGATTGGGCAAAAAGTGTTGATATTCCAAAGAAAATGATATTTCTGATTGGCGACTTTATTATTGACGAAATAAGGGATAAACATAATTTGAAATTAAGTTTTGAGGATATAGATAAGATAGCGGAAAGGATGGTTGATGTGGCTAAAATTCGATACAAATGATGAGATCGGCATGATTATAATAATCTTTAAACATTAAGGAAAATGATTATTTCAATTATCAAAGATTACATGTGACTAATGAGAAGCAATAAAAATGAACACATGAAACAGGTGTTGCAGTATGGGTCAGAAGAGATTGAGTATCACCTAAGTTTTGTTGAAAGGAGAACCCTGGGGATTACCGTTCAACCCAATAGGCATGTTTTAGTTAAAGCTCCTTTAGGAAGTTCTATAGATAAAATACAGGCAAAAATCCGTAAAAAAGCACCATGGATTTTAAAACAAAAAGACCATTTTTTATCCTTTGAGCCTAGAACGCCTAAAAGGCGTTATGTTTCGGGTGAAACACATTTATACTTGGGTAGGCAATATCAACTCAGAATTGTAACTGATATTAATGAGGAAAGAGTTAAATACACTGGCCGTTTTATTGAAGTTCATACCCAAGAAAAAGCCAAAGCCGAAAAAATGCTTTTAGATTGGTATAGGACCAAAGCTACCATTTGGTTCAATAAATTAGCTAACCATCCAATAGATAGATTCAAAAAATATAATGTTTCCCCTAAAAATATTGAAATTAAGTTTATGAAGTACCGTTGGGGCTCGTGTTCAAACAATGGAAGAATTCTATTAAATCCAGAATTGATTAAAGCGCCTAAAGCTTGCATTGAGTATGTAATTATACATGAGCTTTGTCATTTGGTGCACAGGGACCACACTAAAGCTTTCTTCGATTTACAAACTAGGGAAATGCCAGACTGGAAAAAGTGGAAAAACAAACTGGAAAATATCTTGGCTTAAACCAACTGATATGAAATTCATATACTGTCAAAGAAAAATTGATACCAATAAAAGAAAAGCCTTTTAAACTTGAAAAAGAAATCCCAATTTCTTTTTAGAACATACTTTAGAAACCATAATGGGGCGTATTAAACGTAACAATACTTTTTTTATGAAAATAGTAAATTTGATAATCTTACTCCCCCAAAAGCGAAAAAAACCGATAAACCCTAAAAAGAATAAAAACGATAGAGAGGATCGCGATAATAACCTGAATCACCATGCTTACAATTTCACCTACGATCCTGCCTACGATATAACCAATAAACCCGCCTATTAAAAACCCGGCAAATGCATTGAGCTCAGGATCTTCATTGGCGATACCCACACCCATAAAGGCCCCTACAATGGCTACGATAATGCCCAATCCTTTTGAAAAGCTGTTTTCGTCTTCGTTTCCCATGTTCAATTAGTTTTATGATCTTACAATACTAACAAATCGTGTTGCTGTGATCAATCGGGGTATTTCCTTAAATATGCTTCTGCCTGCTAAAAACTTTTGAGTACCCGCTCCAGGTGGAGATAGGCCATAGACAATAGCGGACTCGCATTTTTATCCCAGTTATCAGGGTCTTTTTTAATAAGCTTTGCACAGTTTTTGAGTCCTCTGGCAATTTCATGTATTCCGGTCCTGAGTTGTTTTTGGGTGATTCCCAAAACGTCTGGAAGGTTTTCATAATAGCTGTGTTTTTCCTGTATAAATCCTTTAAATTCTTCTGCCAGTTGCAGGCTTTCTCCATTCTGTACCTTTTTAAAATAGAGATCCAGATACGCAAGGTCGCTTCTCAGGATGTTTTTGGTGTATTCCAGAAATATCTCCCGGTCCTTTATTAAAAGTTGAATATAGGCCAGTACCCATTCTTTATCTTCGGCTTCGGGATGGAGATCCAGATATTTTTCAAACAGGGCTATGGCGGCTGAGTAGTAATCATGGGCTTCGTACATGAGCGCCAGATTAAAGAGGGTGTTAGGATCCTCAGGAAAACGATCGGCCAGTGTTTTAAATACCTCTTTGGCACGGGTATATTTTTCTTCTTTAATATGAAAAACCCCTTCCCGGAATTTTTGAAGGCTCTCCGTATCCATATCAGTAAGTGTGGGTGTTTCTTTGGGGCGGTAAAGCCTGAAAAACCGCTGGAAGGCTCGTGTGAGCTCGTATGCATTCTGAGCATTCAAATACCGGCCCCCGGAAGATTGGGCGAGGTATTGCAGATCGCGTTCGGCTTCCGATCCCGGTTTGATATCAAAACCAATGGTATAATAGGTAACTGCTACGGCAATGGGGGTGGGGGCCTCACTGTTTTTTGAGAGGTTTGTTGTGGTATTAGCGGTAGGGCCGGTGCCTGTAAAATTCCGGGCAAAACGGGAAGCGTTGCCCGGTGGGGCCGGGATACCCGTACCATATACCGATAGCGGACGGATCTTACCACAGGAAGAGACCCCGTCACTCATTATAATGAGTTTTGGGGTAGCCGTAGTTCCGGAAGCTATGGCATATTCCTGAAGTCGGCGGGTGGCGGCATCAACTGCTTCTTTTAGAGGGGTACCCCCACCGGGACGCGGAATCGTACGTATGGCACTTTCCAGTTGTTGTTTATCACTGCTAAACGTAAGGAGTTGTGAGGCGGTGGGGTCATTGTTACAGCCTCCCGAAAACGTTAAAAACCCGGCTTCCTGTTGTATGCCGGATGTATTTTGTAACGATTGCAAGCTGTGAATGGCGGCATCTTTGGCCTCTTCAATTTTTGCCTTTCCGCTTATTCCTTTATTGGCCATACTCCCCGAACGATCAAAAAGAAAGAGGGTGGTAGATTTGTTGTCTTTACAACCGCAGGGATAACTTGCATCATGAGTGACATATTTTTCACCCCATTCTTTATTTCTATGTGGTTCAATGTCTAAGAAATAATGCAGCAAGGCACTAGAGGTCTTTCCAAAATTGTAGGTTCCCCCATATGGGTAAGTTATTACATTGCAACCTTTTAAAATGTCAGATGTGATTTTTTTTCTATGGAGTCCTTTTATGTTAACTTTGTATTTAAATTCATCAGGACATAATTCTCGTATGGTTTCGTATTCTCCTCCCTCTGGTAAAGGGTGTAAAAATTTAGAATTTTTGGCAGGATCGTGAAGAGCATTTTTAAGATCACTTTGAAGTATCCATTCCATACCATCTTCATCCACAAAAATATTTCCCGATTTTCGGATAAGATTTCCTCTGGCAACCTTATTAAACAGATTTCTATTTATATGAAGATGTTTTGTGAGAACAAATATGGTTCCCTTTGCTTCTATACTACTTCTTTGCGTATTGACATTAAAAAATAATTTGTATTCTCCCGTTTCTCCTTTAAATGTATCTCTTAAATTATTTAATGGATAGGTTTTCCCGTCTTTTTCAAGTACCAGAATCGTTTTTTTGAGTACCAGAGGATATTTTTTTATTACTAACCCTAAAACCGGATCAGATTGATTGAAATAACCATATGGATATATTTTTTTATTGATCTTAAGTGGACTTATATTGATATGATACTTCGCTCCTTTTTCCATATGGATCACCATACCATTTGTAATAGGTTTGATAAGATCTTTATGCGGAGGTCCTTTTTCCTGGGCCGTTATACTTAAGGAAAGCAGAAAAAACAGGAGGGTATATGTTAGCGTTACCGTTCTCATTCCTTAATGGCGGCCATATAAGTGTCAAACGCTTCTTTTCCGGTACTGTACTGAGTAAAATCAATTTCTTTATAACTGGTGGCCAGTAGCTTATTAATATCTCCAAAGCGTTTTACAGAAAGGGGGTGTGAGGTATAAACGGTTTCCAGGATCTCTGTAACCAGTACGTTAGACCCTTCTTCTCCCAGGTTTTTTAAAAGATCTCCGTCAAGTTCGCCTTCTACCGTATTGAGTATCTCCCAGGCGTTGCTGGTAAGGTTGTTCATAAAGGTTTCATTTTTGGTACTGTTTACCATGATCTGCCAGAATCTGGCGGCTTCCCGTAGGTCATACCCGCTGTTATACATATAAAACAGTCCTACCCGGTCTGACTGGGTCTCTTTCTTTTTATCGAAAATGTTCATTATGTTTTTAGGGGTAGTATATTCCATAGCTTTATCAAAAGCGCTTCCCAGTATGCCGTCGTCAGACACCCGGGCTTTTTTCTTTATCAGCTTTTTTACCCATTTCACTCCCTTTTTGCCAATATTGCTTTCGGTATATTTGCTCGCTTTAAAGCGTTGGGCGGCATGTTCATACGTTATATGTGCTATTTCATGGCCCAGTACGGTAGCGAGTTGCGCTTCGTTTTCCATAAGTTTTAAGAGCCCTGTATTAATGAAGATCATACCATTGGGGAAGGCCATGGCATTGGGAATATCGTTTTCAATTACATAAAACCTAAAGAACACTTCATGCTCTTTGGCAAAGGCCTCCTGTTTGACATATTCGGGCAAAAGCTGGTTCCCCACGAGATTGATATATCCCTGTATTTTGATATCGTCCAGCAGTTTGTAGTCAATTTTGCCTACCTTAATATTGCCTTCATGGAGTCCGTAAGCAGGGCTAAAAGCATTGTCGGGGATATGAGTGATACGGTTCATTTGGGAAGCATCAAAACTTTTGACTACCTCTTCCATAAGTAATTGATCGTTTTTGGTAAAACTGTTTTTACAGACTTCAATTTTCACGGCCTGATAGATCCCGTTGGTATTGGGCGAACCGGTAACGGTTAGAAAACTTCCTATGGGAACTTCCTCCATATCCAAAAAGCTTCTCCCTTTGCTACAGTTGCATTCGCCTCCTTTTTTACAGGTAATGGCAGCTTTACTGGTAAGTATTACTTTGCGCCCGTCTATATGGGCAATCCCATTTTCAAGTGCTTCAAAAACCCCCTCAAAGGTATCGCCATCACTATCATCTTCCGCAATTACTACTTTGGTTAAAACACGTTTTCTGTTCTCAATACTAAAAGAAACGGTAGCTGTAGTGCCGGGAAAAATAACATCTTTACTTACAGGCTTGTTCTTAGACTTGAGGAATTGGGTTTTTTCATTGGCCAGTAGAGTAAACTCTTCTTTATCAAAACTTATGATCATTTGTTCATAAGGTGCTGTAAACTCAAAAATGGTCACTTCTTTCCAGGTCTCTTCTTCCTGTGCTGGTAAAACATGAATAAAAAAGAGAATAAGGAGAGCGCTGCACAAAAAGTGTAGCGTTTTGTTGGTTTTGGAAATGCTTTTCATTGTCAATACTGATTTTGGTGTTTACATATCATTCATCCGCAGAAGGCTTGAGTAAAGAGTATCTGAAAAGGGGCAGGGTGATAATTGAGAATGCTTTTATAGGATTTTATAAAAACCTTTTTTTACACTCTGGGTTACAGTGTAATATTATTGAATATTAAGATGTAGTTCAATGAGGGAATTTCCTTAAATTTATGATCCTACTTGGATTCCCCTTCCAATATTATTTATTTTAGAAATATGAAACAGGTATGTATTTTCTTAAAGAGATCCTTACGGGTTTTCCTGCTATGGTATGCTCCCTTTGCACTACATGCACAGAATAAGGCCACCGTTGATAAGCTAATGACTACTGCAGACAGCCTTGTTACTGAGAAACACTATAACCAGGCTTTTGAAGTATATACCCGCGTATTGCCTTTACTTGAAAAACGGAAAGACCCTGAAAAAAAAGCAGATGTACACAATGAACTGGGGAAGCTGTTGCGCAGGCAGAAAAATTATGAAGAAGCCGTTTCTCAATTTTTAAAGAGTACAAAAGAAAGCCCTTTATCACTACAGGCAGCGTATGCATACCAGAGTATAGCCCTTTTAAAACGCAAGCTTCAACAAAAAGACAGTGTTTTGTACTACCTGCAAAAGGCACTGGTGATCTATAAAGAGAAAAAACCGGGAGAAGAAGCTTATAACGCATTTTTAAATGCGGGAATTATTTATAAAAACTACCAGAAATACGAAGAAGCACTTACCTGTCTGTTACTGGCAGATCAAGGATATACCCAAACCGGGAACTTTAAAAAGCTGGGAACCGTTAATAATACCATTGCCCAAATTCAGGATGCCCTTGGGGATACTGCAAAAGCTGTGGAGTATTACTTTACTGCTTTAAATTATCAGGAACTGGTAAAAGATACAACAGGTATTGCCATGAGCTATAATAATATTGCTAATACCTATAAAACCAGAAAAGTTTATGATTCTGCCTTGTTTTATTACGAAAAGTCACTGGAGTTGGTTGATAAAAGAACGGCAAGATACCCTTCTACTTTATATAATTTAGGAGTCACGCATTACCTAAGGGGAGATTTGGAAAGTGCCCGTTCTTTCTATGAGAAAGCATTAACCATAAATACAGAGCAGAACAATACCATATCCGTTTTATACAATGGTAATGAACTGGCTCTGCTGGCGATAGAAAACAATGACCTGGTAGCCGCCAGACGCTATTTAAAGATCACATCTTCTGTACTAGACAAAGTAGAGAATCAGGAAGCGGTTTATAGAAATCATGAAATAAATGCGCTTTATCATTACAAAACCGGTAATTATAAAAAGGCGTTTGATTTCCAAAAAAAATATTCAGACATGTATCAGTCAGTGTTTAATGCCAAACAGGTAGAGGCCATACAGAATATTCAGGAACAATATGAAACAGAAAAAGCACAGAATGAAAATTTAAGGCTCACATTGCTCAACCAGGAAAGTGAAGCACTTATTAATAAACAAAGAGAAAGAATAAAAACCAATAACCTGTTACTCGCCATATTAGTGCTATTCCTTTTATTAATGATGATTGCCTATTTATTGTTACAGCAACGACAAAAAACCTTAAAGAACAAACAGGCCATTGCACAATTAAAAGCCATGTATAAAGGGCAGGATACTATAAAAGAAGTTATAAGTAAGGACCTTCATGATATTATTGCCACCAGCCTGGATGGTATCCGCTTAAAAGTACAGGCGCTCTCCCTGTCAACAGACGAAAAAAAAGATAAGCTAGCCACTGAGATCACCAATAATATCCAGGAAGTCAATCATCAAATGCGGTTGCTTTCACACCGGTTATCGCCTTTAGACCATAAAATTAAAAAGTATTCACTATCAGAAATTATTATTTCCCAACTTACCGAGTTTCAGACCTATCGCAAAATACTGGTAACGATCAAAGATGAGATCCCCACCGTGTTAAATGACCTGAGGCCCGAGGCCCAGACTAACTTTTACGCCATTTTGCTGGAGGCCCTAAACAATATAGAAAAGCATTCTAAAGCTACCGAGGTAGTGATCTCCCATCAAATTGATGCTGCACAAATTATGTGTTTTACCATGACCGATAACGGCATTGGCCTTGCCGATGAGAATCGTGAGGGCATCGGCCTTTTTAATATAAAAGAGCGGGCACGCCTCTTACAGGGTATCTGTTCGGTTTTTCAAACGTCCGTAGGCACCGAACTCAAATTAGAATTTCCTTTAAAAATGCATTTACCATGAATACTAAAGTAACCGTACTTATTGCAGATGACTCTGTGGTGTTTTCAGAAGGCCTGGAGCAGTTATTGTCACATAACCCTATGGTAAAAGAAACCATTTTGTCTCATGACTATACGACTATTATGGAAACCTTGAGAACGGGTATGATCGATATCATCATACTGGATCTCAATTTTGATGATGCCCATTATGACGGATTCAAAATAGCCAAAGAAGTAAAAGCCCTTTTCCCCGAAGTAAAGATCATTATACTCACCCAGCATGCCAAAGTAGATCACTATGAAACGCTGATAAATGATTATGAAGTAGATGGGTATATTGATAAAAAACTATCAGTACAACAATTGTTTACCGCTCTGGAAGAAGTATATGCCGGGATGAAGTATATAGATCCCAATGTAGCAGATATGGTTCAGGCCGGCCGGTGGCTAAAGCTTTCGGCGAGGGAAAAAGAAGTATTGAGTGAACTGAGTAAAGGTTATACCCAAAAAGAGGTAGCTGCCCGGTTGTTTATAGGCCCCAAGACCGTAGAATCGCATATCAGGAACTTATGTGAACGCTTTTTTGCAAAAAATTCGGTAGAACTGGTAAGTATGTACATTCAATACAAAAGTGCATACCGGGAAGATTACAAGGCAACGACACCGCCTTTTAATAAGATATAAGGCAGCCCGTTCCGGAACGGGCTGCCTGCAAGAGTTCATATTTAAATATGCGAAAGGTCTGGAGTCTTATTCAGGACAATTCTCTGGATCGGGATCTGCACAAGGCTCAGGATCCTGATTTTGAGTGGGAGGTGTGGTAGTGCTACCTCCGTTTGCCTGAATTTGAACATCAGTTTCATAGGCCTCATAGTCATCCTCGTAACTACAAGAACTAAAAAAAATAATTGAACTAGCTAATAAGATTAAATTAAATTTACAAATAGACTTCATAATTGACACGATTTATGGATCTCGGGAACCGGTTGCTAGCAAACAGATTCTTCTGATCCGATTTTTAATTCATTTTGTTTATCGTGTCTTGCGCAAGACGAGATCTAAAGTGATCTGGTGTAAAAGTATTTGTAATTACCTGACAGTCTGAAAGATGGTAGTTTCATGAAATTGCACGGATCAAAAAAAGGAATATATATGAATGAAGAAACGATAAAAACCGAAGAAGAAATAAAGGGCCTCTTTTATTTAATTCATCATGTAGAAAAAGAAGAGTTTCATGGCCGTCCACTGAATACAAAAGATTTCGCAATTATAGCCAACGATATTAAAGCTGTACTTCAGGTAGACGAGTCATTCTCTGGGTCTACTTTACGAAGAATTTTTACTTTTAAAGATCACCCCGGGAACAGAAAGATAATTAATCTGGATAGGTTAGTACAGTGGCTTGTTGATGAGGCGAATACACCTAAAACAACTTTCTGGGAATATATTGATAAGCATACACATGAAATTGAACAGTATTATCAAAAAAATAAAGATATTCAGGATGCTTTTTTTAAAAAATATACTCCTTGTAAGGATGTAGAAAAAGGAGTGTATCACTTTGCTAATCCAATGGTTAAAGAAATAAATAATGGTACCTATCGAGAAAAAAACTTAGGAGAAGAAAATTCGAAATCACAAATCTTGGAAAGGAGTATCACATATCTGGAAAAGCAATTAAAAGTATTGGAAACCCAAAATCTTGAGGCTGTTCTGGATAAAGAATTTTATATGGATATCAGGAACTATATCAATTACTTTGGTGTCAGCAGGTTGAAACCTATTCTCCGAAATGTTATGAGCAATAAACTTAACCAAATGCATGATAAACAGAACAGAACAAAAAAGTCTTATGAGGGTTTAGGTAAAATACGTCCTTTTTTTATATCGGTTCCTGATAAAATGAGTCTTGAAAAGGCTATTCAAAAAGAGTTTAGAGGCAAATTGATAAAATTATATAAAGAAGAATCTTTATAGTTATTGCCATTTTCCATTCAGGGAAAACATGGCCCAATGATAAAAATGGGCTTTTTCGGGCCTTTTCATAAGCTCGATCATACTTTGTTGACATGCTATGACTTTAGGCATACCTTCACTAATTCTCTCGTAAAATAATTGAAAAAAATCTTTGGCATCTTTATCCTTCATAGGCCATAAACCTGCCATTACCGTACTTGCGCCTGCGGCAAGAAAGGAAGGGATCAGCCCTATGGATTCCTCTCCCGGATGATTCTTCTGACGCCCCGTATCACAAGAGGAAAGTACAATAAAAGAAGCTACGGTATTTCTGTTCATGATCTCCTCTGCAGAAATGAATTCATTATTATAAAGCCTGACTCCGGATAAAAAGCCTCTGTTTTTATCAAAAACCCCGTGCCCGGCGAAATGTAGTAAAGATGCCTGATCCAGCGCCTGAATAAACTTTTCTTTGTGAACCTCTTCCCCAACAATGGGTTTTGTATTAAAAATATAGGAGATATTTTTTACTTCTTCTACAGACCCCTCAAGATCCTGTTCGGGGTCGCCAAACACAAATGCGTTCTTAAAAAGATCTTTTTCTCTCGTCTTAGATTGAAGGTATTCCCAGCTGGTTAAACTGGAATTGTAAAACACAGGATTTCTGGTAATAAGAGGCTTTTCATTTAATAAAAGGGCATGAAAAGGAAGGTTTTGAAGTATCCCGTAAGGAATAATACAAATAATATCACTAGGTTTTGTCCATTTTTCAAGAGGTTTGATCAAACTGCTGAATTGTGTCCAGAAACTTTCTTTGGGCCTCAAATCCTCAAACCGCGCTATTGACATTTTTTGAGAAAAAGTGAATAACTCTTCCCTAAGTTCGGGAACGGCTATGGGAATTTTAGAGAATAAAGGCTCAGGGGTGTCTGAATGAATTCCAAAAGCATATAACTGATCCTGGTGGATATAATAGTATATAAAAAAAATCTTAGCGGACTTTAATTCTTTTTCATTCTCTTCAATAGTAAATACAACCTCATTAAAAGAAGGAACTGTTTCTGTTTTCCTGTGGGCATATTGATGAAGTGTCGGATCTTCCGTCATTTCATAATACAGATCTTTAAGCGTTTCTTCCCATTTTCTCTGTTCCTGAATGGAAGAGGAGCAAGCAATAGACATCAATATTTTATCTTCTTCAATCAACAAAGGATGATTTTTTGTTTCCTGGCCTGATTTAATTTTATTTGCGATGGAATAAAGCAGGGATTTGGCCCTAACATTTTCTAACCATTCGATACAATTTTTAAATTTTTTGTAGTGGAGGAAAAAATAAAAGCCGGAAAAGATAAGTTGTTTGATATCTCTCTGAAGGTTGATAGCAGCCTCAAGATTTCTCGAAATCTCTAAGGTGCCCGTTTTTTTAATTCGGCTTTGAGCCGTAAACAGAGAAGCATTAAAGAATTTTTCAGCTTCTGTTTTATAAAAAAGGATTTGATCGTCATTAACCAGATATCTTTGTAAAGGTTCCCAATAACTTAAAGCTGCCTGAAATTTTAGTCTCCAGATAAAGTCAGTTAAGTTTCCATTTTCCAGTATTTTCAACGCTCTTAAAACATGCGTATTTGCTTCTTCATAATAATGAATATTTTTTCGTACTCTTCCCAGTTCCATAAGAGCACCGCTCAGGTGATGCGTATTTATAGCTATACTACCTAAATGCCCTGCTTTTTCGTATAGTTGTAATGCTTCTTTTAAAGATTGCAGTGCTTTATCAAATTGCCCTTCCAGATGTAAGGCAAAAGCGTATATTTGAAATAACTTTCCTCTTAAAGAATATCTGTTCTTGATCCATTTTTTATCTAAAAGACAGGTGTCTGCTTCTTTCAGGCAGGCAATACTATCTTCGGTAATAATTTTCTTTTTATTTCTTTTTTGCACCTGAACCTGATAGGAAAAACTGTTCAGTAATTGAGTGACAACTTCATCAGATGCTCCTAAATCCTTAAAAATCCTAATTGCTTTTGAATAATGATCGTTGGGCGCGTTTTTATCCAAAATACTTTTGAAAGAATACAACTGGGCGGTTAGAATCGATTTTTTGATGGGCTTCAGGGATTCAAGGGTTTCATCAATTACAGTAAGAAAATCATTAGTGTCCAGTTTTATTTTTGAAGCACTGTTAACTAATAAACTGATAAAATGTACTTTGTTTCCTTCTGTTTTTAACTCCTGAAGGGTATCCTTTATTATTTTTTCACTGGCATAATAATCACTTTCGGTAAAATATTGATGCGCTTTATTAAGGATATCTATTTCTTTTGTAATTGACCTTCTAAAGGTTTTTTCAGGAAGACTAATCCTCTTTTTGAAGTTTTCCAGATGGGTTAGCTGATGTCTTTCTTCCAACCATTTTAAACAGGTATTTTCATAAATATAGGCATCTTTTAAATGGCCCAGTTTCCAGAGCAACGGAATGGCCTTTACCAGCCATTCTATTCCTTCGATGTGTTCAAGTTCTAATAAATGTGATCCGTAAATTCCAAAAACCTTGGCTTTTGCTGCCAAATATCCATCATCCTTTATTTTATTTAAATGGCTTTCTACAAAATCAGGAAGTTTTGAAGGGTCGTACAACCGGTCATAATGAATGATTTTTAACGAAAGTTGGGTTTTTTTAAGATAAAATGGAACATGGTACAATGGATCTTCTGAAGATTTTCCACTACTCAGAAGATAATCATCTAATAGCTGCATCCCTTTATTAAGATCCGCTTTGGGCATTATAGCTGTATGATTGATAATGGTGAGAAGTAGGGAGGAGGCTTCTTTATCTAAAGTGTTTTTGTAATCTTTGTATAGTTCCAGCCCTTCTTCTATTACTTCTTCCTTATAATCTGTATCGATCAACCCCTGGTTCAGGAGAGCAAGTTTTACTTTTATTTTTGTCTTAAGAGCAAAAAATGCAAGATCTGTACCCTCATGTTGTTTGGCCAGGAGTTTGCACGTTGTACATATGCGATTGCCCTCTGACCTTGAGAGTTTTTCTCCTATAAAGTTGTAAAGGCTAACAGATAGTTCTGCACGTGCACTACTTGTTTTTGATTCTGATTTTTTGAGAGTATCGTGTATTTTTTTTATTGTTTCTTCATCTTCTATAGTATTAAATACCTGAAGAGCTAAAAAATGAACCCGGTCTGATATAGGCTTTTTTAAATCGTTATAAATCGTTGTAAACTGTTTATAATCTCCCGTCAAAAAAATGTTCTCCAATAAAGAAAAAGCATTTTTAGTTATCTTCATGGTTTGTAATAAAAATTTTAGGATTACCGAAAAGGTCTTTTATTTTTTCAGTTTGTTTTTCAAAATCTTCAGGAGAGAGATCAAATTTAAATTTTGCCCGCACAGAAGGAAATTCAATAATGATAAGTCCCTCAGGTTTTGTGGCTTTGTATCTGTTTATTAAAGCTTTTACCATGGGAATAATAGCATTTTGAACTATACTGACGCCACTGGAAGCCGTAACGGAGATTAAAGCAACCATTAGAACGGGATGAAGATCATTACGTGTATCTTCTTTACCGGAGAGTACTTGAGTACGTATATTTATTTCCCGTAGTGCAGATGTAATTTCTAAGTCTGAAAGATAATCACTGGATATCAATGTTTTCTCTTCTCTTTTTTCAATAGAGTTTGCCATGCTATTTTTCGTTTTTTTAAGACTATGCCATAATGCTCATAAGGTAGTGGTATTTTTATAAATATTTGGGGAATTATAACAAAATCAGTAAAAACACTGAAAGAAAAAACCTACATTTTGGAGTATGGTGTTTAGTTATCAAATTCTGCAAAAACATATAGAAAAAGGGAAAAGAAAGAGTTTTTAATTCCATTTTCTTGATTTAAAAGTATTTAGTAGATATAACATCTTCGTTATCAGGTAAGCTTACCATACAGTTACTCAATGATATTGATGATTATACTTGGATTTTAAAGGATCGTAACACATAACTTAATAACAGATCTCCATTAATAAGGAGCTATATATGTGATGCATAAGTGCTACTATTTTAATAAGTGTTAAATTTTGCAATTTTGATTTTGATAAATCTCATAAATTGAGTTGTTTATCGTGTAGCACAGGTACTATTGCTGTTTTTTTAACAGTTATATTACATTAAAAGCATAATTAATGTACAAAAATCCCGTATTTTTGAAAAAACACCCCTAAAACTATCATATGTCTCAAGTAAGTAATGGCCTGTTACGAGCTAATATTTTGTTTTTAATGGGTTGTATGATAGACTTTTATTATAAAAGAGTATGTAAGAGAGCAAATGTTAAACTCTGTCAAGGCTTTTGTTCTGCATCTACAATAGATGATGAGGTTTTGAAAGGTAAGGAACATGTTTTTAGAAATCATTATTTTAAAATACCGACAACTTTTTCCGCTAAGAATATTTATGACCAATATGATAATAAAATATCTATTTACCATAAATCGTATTTGTTTTAGCAGATAAAACATAGCAGTGGCTGGAAACCAAAAGTTCTTACGTATTAAATTGCTATTATAGTAAGGATTGATACTATGTTCAACTAGGTTTGTAAGGAAAAAAGTTTTTAAACACAGTTTTATCAAAAGGATCTTAACAAACTTTGATTTCTCAAGTTTTGTTATTTGAATTAGCTGTTCATTCTTTTGATACCAAAGCACGGCATCCACCGGCCTTAATTATAAGTACCGGCCGGGCCGTGCTTCTTTCATTTTAATACACTACTCAAAAAAAAACAGAATACAAAGCTCTCAGAAATTTCAAGATAATTTCATTTGCGCCTTTATGGTTGTTTAGGTGTTTGATAACCGTAAAATTATATAGTAAAAAAGAAATGAAGAGTTAAAGTAATCATAAGAACTATAAATGCTTTTTTGGGTAACGGCAAGTAGATATTAAGGACACGATCGCGTAAATTTTTTGAGAATTTCATATCAAAATATGAATTTTCAAATAATTGATAATCAAATATTTAGCCTTGTATTTTTAAAAAAAGACTAAAAGATAGTCCGGGTTTTATTTGAGCATAATTCTGTTGTTTTTGCTATTATCAAAACTATTCATTCAACGATTTTTTAACGATTTTTCTTTTGTGTTTTGGGTAAAATCTTACCTTTACATAGTAGATCAACCTTCATAACAATTAACCTCGATTTAGTAGCACTTTGAAAACACATTTTGTTTTTAAAGCACCTTTTAGGCGTTAACTTTTGATATTTCAAAGGTAAAACGTTTAATCAGAACTGGTGATAATGGTAAAAATGTATCATTAAGAAGTGAAAGGTGATCTGGCTATGTACATAATTTTATTAACAAGAAATACGTTAATAAATTTTTAAATAAAATGATATTTACAGTTAAGTAAAAAACTTAATATTATTTGTACGTATATTTTATTAAATAGGTAAGAAATAATTTAATTTTTTTAAAAAAATTATTAATTTCGACCACATTTTACTTTTGGGAATATCCACGGAAGTATTATAAAAGTTCGACCAGCAACTGTAGCAGTGTGACTCGGATAGGCGAAGCCATAATTAGTTGCGAATTTAATACCCTGATTTTAATGAAAATGTTTGTGAACGGTTGGCACGTACTCTACGTGAAGCCTCAGCATGAAAAGAGAATTGATGAACGTTTAAAAGAGCTCGGATTAGAATCCTTTCTGCCTTTAGTAACTACGATACGTCAATGGAGTGACCGTAAAAAGAAAGTGATGAAGCCCCTTTTCCCAACTTATGTGTTTGTATATATTTCCTCGGTTAAGGATCTATACAAACCTTTAACGATTAATGGAGTATTTCGTTATCTTCAGTTTACAGATGGCTATGCTCGGGTTACCCAGAAAGAAATGAATATTATCCGAAAACTTCTTAATTTGGAAGGTGCCTCAGATATTCAGGCCTTGCATAGCATGCCTTCTATTGGCCAAAAAATGCGAATAGATTTTGGGGCTCTCAGAGGATTGGAATGTGAAGTGATACGGGTAAATAACAAGAACACCATTTCCGTAAGGATCGAAGCGATCAATCAAGTAATAATGGCTTCAGTACCAGGGGCTTATCTGCATCCTGTCACTGTAAAAGCCTCGTAAAATTTATAAACAGGATCTTTCAAAACATTCTGTTCAAATCAAGCTCACCATTATTTAAGAAAAAAAACATTTTAAGCGTGTTCGCATATGTTTCTTTTCTCAAAAAAGCTCAATGAAAACCATAATAGAATCTCTTAAGGTTCATGCTGCGGAATCTCCGCTAAAGGCTGCTTTCCTGTTTCTGGAAAATGGAGAACATGTTAAAGAACAATGGTCTTACCAAACTCTTTTTGAGAAGGTAAAACAATTGGGTACACTACTCCGTAAAACAGGATCCCGGCATGAGAGAGCCTTATTGCTTTTTGAGGATGTTAAGCATTTTATTCCTGCATTTCTGGCATGCCAGTATGCAGATATAACTGCTGTTCCCGTATTTTTTAATAAGGGTAGCAGGCAAAGGACTAAAATGCAACTATTGGCAAAAGATGCTAAAGCTTCTCTCATCCTTACATCTTCATCTGTTGAACCTGCTGTTCTAAAGATATTTGACGAGATCCTCATCAAAAATGAGATCCATGTTTTATCTGTAGATAAAACATCTTCCTGGCCTCGTGACTATCCAGGGCCCTCCAGTTCCACTATTTCTATTTCCTCTCATTTAGCATTTATTCAATATACCTCAGGTTCAACCGGAACCCCTAAAGGAGTAGAGGTAAGCAAGGAAAACCTTATGCATAATCAGTTCCTTATCAGGAATGCCTTTGGCGTTACCCGGGAATCTGTTATACTTTCCTGGCTGCCGTTTCACCATGATATGGGGCTCATTGGTAATATTCTTCACTGCATATATTGTGGGTGCAGCTGCATACTCATGTCTCCATTTCATTTCATGCAAAAGCCATCACGCTGGTTGAAAGCAATAGCACACTTTAAAGTTACGCATAGTGGAGGCCCTAATTTTGCTTATGACCTTTGTGTTGACAAGACTACTATTTCAGAAGCCCGTCAACTGGATCTTTCCGGTTGGAAAGTTGCCTATAATGGTTCGGAACCAGTAAGAGAAGAGACACTTCGTCGTTTTTCATCACATTTTGAGTCAGCAGGATTTGCAAAAGAAGCTTTTTATCCCTGTTATGGCCTGGCCGAAGCTACGTTACTGGTCTCAGGAGTTAAAGATCCTTTAGATAGACCCATAACGTATCAAAAGCAGGATGAGAGAAGTAAAAGTGGTGCTAAACTACTGGTAGGTTCCGGTAAAGTAGCAAAAGGCATGGAAGTCATTATAGTCTCCCCCGGAGAAAATAAGATTTGTAAGGAGCTACAAGAAGGTGAGATCTGTATTTACGGTGATAGCGTTACACGCGGTTACTGGGGAAAAGAGAATAACAAGGAATTTCTTACTGTAAATGGAAAACGCTATTTGCGAAGCGGGGACCTTGGTTTTTTTCATAAAGATCAACTGTTTGTAAGTGGCCGCATTAAGGAAATGCTTATTATCAGAGGCCGTAATTACTATCCGTACGATATTGAAGAGTCCATTTCAGTAAACTTACCTGAAATAGAGACACATGGTGTAGCTGTATTTAATACCGGTATAGACGATACAAAGTTTGTAATTGCTGCCGAACTAAAAAGAGGAGCTGTAAGAAACCGGGATCACCGGCAAACCCTTACACATATTGAAAAACTGGTGTCTTCAGAATTTGGACTCATTCCGCATGATGTCATCCTAACCACACCGCTTAAAATACCCAGAACTACCAGCGGTAAGCTGCAGCGGGTAAAGTGCAAAATACTTTATGAAGAAGGGCAGTTGCCAAATATAGCCTCCAAACAAAAGTCTGATGATACAAAAGAAAGCTTTGTACCAAATATTCAGAAGATACAGCCTGGTGCCAATCCCAAAGAGATCGAGGCATATATTATAAGCCTCATAGAATCTAAAACCAGGCAGCAACTTACCATTTCACCCGGATACGACCCCGAACTAACCGAGTTGGGCATAGATTCTGTAAGAGCTGTAGAACTTATTAATTATTTAAATAGCGATCTGGAGATGAATTTGGATGCCAGTACACTTTTTGAGGCACATACCCTTGGTGGTTTTTCCAGGCTTCTCGAAAACATGCTTTGGTTAAAAAATAATCAGTCTTCTGAAAATGAAATTATTATATAATACATGATCTGGTTAATAGAAGCTTTAAAGAAATACAATGTTATACCCAAATTTGAGAATGGGCAGCTAAAACTTGTGGGAGCCGTAGAAGAGTTACCCTCAGAACTTATTGGCAGAGTACGAGAAAAAAAAGAAGAACTCATAGCCTTTCTGAATAGCACACTTTCTCAGGGGCCAACTATAGAGCCCGTTACACATTCGGGACCTTTTAAGGCTACGAATGGACAAAAACGGCTCTGGGTTTTGTCTCAATTTGAAGGTGCTTCTGCGGTTTACACCATAAGTTCGGCTTTCCACATAACCGGGACCTTGCAACTGGAAAAACTTAAGGAAGCTTTTGCACTTTGTGTACAGAGACATGAATCTTTACGTACCGTTTTCAAAGAAAAAGACACGCATCTTTACCAGGAGATAAAAGAAGACATGCCTCTTGATTTTAAAGTAATTGAAGTAGATTCAGAAGAAAAAGATATCCATTTATTTCTGGAACAATGTGCTAAAAAAGCAGTACAATGGTTTTTTGACCTTGAGAACGGTCCGCTTTTAAGAATACGACTTTATCGTGTTAATGCTACCTCTCACACTTTAGTACTCGGAATGCATCACCTTATTAGTGACGGGGCATCGGTACAGATCCTTATGCAAGATACTTTTAGGTATTATAACATACACTTTAATTCTAAAAATGATCAGATTACCCCTTTGCAAGTGCAGTTTAAGGAGTACTCGGCGTGGAATGATAAACAACTGTCTCAAAAAGGCGACAAAGATTTTGAAGAGTTCTGGAAGAATGAATTTACACCAATACCAGAACCGTTGTCCATGCCTACGGATTTTAAACGTCCCGATATTAAAACATTTAAAGGCTATCGATCAAGGTTTTATCTCGATTTGGGTCTTCTTGATCGTATTCAAAAGCTATGCAACCAACATAAAACAACATCTTTTAATTTTTTCAGAGCCACCTTACAACTTTTGCTTAACAGATATTCAGGACAGGACGATATAGTTGTGGGTACGCCGGTGGCCAACCGTAACCATTACGCATGGCAAAACCTTATAGGTTTGTTTGTCAATACCCTTGCCTTGCGCATGAAAACCAATTGGGAAACCTCATTTTCCGGATTTCTGGCAACCATTACAGAGCATTCTCGACAAGCTTTCAAATATGAGAACTACCCTTTTGATCGCCTGGTAGAAAAACTGCCTTTAGAAAGCAATGTATCTCGTAATCCTTTATTTGATTGTATGTTAGTGGTTCAGTCTATGAACTGGGAAACTGCTGGTTTGCCCCATGATTTGAATATTGATTATCTGGATGCCTGGTTATATAAGGATCAATCATATTCTCACTGGGAAAGTCCTTCAAAGTTTGACCTTACATTTAATATAGACCGTGAACGTGAGCATCGCTGGTTTATTGAAGTAGAATATAATACAGCACTTTTTAAAGAGACTACCATTAAGCAGTTGTTTACGGCATATCTGTTTGTTATAGAGCAGGCTCTTGAGCAACCAGAAAGGCCCTTGAAACATTTTGCCATTACCACACCATCGCAAAAAGAGCAAATACTGCAAAACTTTAATAAACCCATTAAAGAGATCGATGAAAAAAGTATTTGGACACTTCTGCAACCATCCTTTATACAAAACCGTACCAAAACAGCAGTATTGTGTAAAAACCGGATGCTCACCTACCAAAACCTTTATGACCTCTCATGCATATTAGCCCATAATTTAAACAAAGAAATATTTACTTCAGATGTTTTCATCGGGCTGTTATTGGGCCGTTCCGAAGTAATGCTAACAAGTATTTTAGGAATTATAAAAACCGGAAAAGCCTATGTACCTATAGATACCGGTTACCCAAAGTCGCGCATTGCCTATATAATAGAAGATGCAGAGCCCGCCTGTCTGATTACCGATAACCATAACTGTCATTTGGTGCCGGACAGTTATAAGGGGAAAGTACTTTTAATAGAAGAATTGATACAATTGCCTTCGGATAAATTGTGTTATGGTACCGATGAAAAAGATCTTCAGGAAGCTTCTGCTTATCTTATATATACATCCGGATCTACAGGAAAACCCAAAGGTGTGAATATTTGCCATAGAAATGTGATCGCATTTTTAAAGTGGGCAGATACGGAGTTTGCAGAAACCCCGTACCAAATTTTATATGCTACCACATCGTATTGTTTTGACCTCTCTGTATTTGAGTTATTACTCCCACTGGTTCAGGGAAAAACAGTACGCATACTGGATTCTGCCATGCAGATACCGGATTTTCTGGATACAGATATTGACGTTATGATCAATACAGTACCTTCAGTAGTGAGAAATCTTACAGGAGATGCTATCTCCTGGCAGCCCGTAAGGGCACTTAACATGGCAGGAGAGCAATTACCTTTATCCCTGGCAGAACAATTGGATACGCACTCTATTGAAATTCGTAATCTGTACGGACCTTCTGAAGATACCACCTACAGTACCATGTATAGGTTGGAAGGAGAGTATCCTGGCGATATCCCCATCGGGAAACCAGTATCTGATACGCAATTGTACATAATAGACAAACATCAAAATTTGCTGCCACCCGGTGTTCCGGGAGAGATCTGCCTTTCGGGACAATCAGTTGCCAAAGGATATGTGAACCACACAGCATTAACTCAAGAAAAGTTTGTAGAAAATCCTTTCCTCGAGAAAAAAATCATGTACAAAACAGGTGATGTGGGGTACTGGCTGCCAGACGGCAATGTAATGTTTAAAGGGCGTAACGATAATCAGTCTAAAGTACGTGGCTACCGTATAGAACCTGGTGAAATTCAATATGCACTTGAAAAGCATACCACCATAGACCAGGCATTTGTGCGAATAGCTAAAATTGGTGAAGACCATCGAATACTGGCATATGTGGTTGGAAAAGAAGCTGTTGTGAAAACCGAGATGGAATCTTATCTAAAAACAAAACTGCCCGCGTACATGATCCCGGATTATTGGATTGAAATGGAGCGTATGCCTCTTAATAACAATGGAAAGATTGATGTAAAACAACTTCCTTTACCGGCATCACAAAAGAACAATAAACAAGAGTACATAGCTCCCTTAAATGAAGTACAGCAAATTCTTCAGGAACTTTGGCAGGAAATATTCAGAAAAGAAACCATTGGGATCACAGATAACTTTTTTGAATTGGGCGGGCATAGTCTTAACGTGCTAAAACTAAGATCGCTTATAGAAAGCAGGTTTCAAAAAAATGTTCTTTTTCATGAACTATTTAGGTATCCAACTATAGAAACACAGGAATTACTGCTTCAGAAAACACCCGTAGCCTCCAAAATGGGGATACCTCGTGCAGAAGAAAGGCCATTTTACCCGGTATCATTTTCACAGGAGAGCCTCTGGGCTTTAAAAGATTTTAAAGAAGCTTCACTGGCTTATCATATGCATGCGGTTTTTGAAGTATCCGGATCACTCGATACAGAGATACTGGAAAGAGCTTTTTTAGAACTTATCAAACAACATGAGATCCTTCGTACTGTTTTTCCGGAAAAAGAGGGGAAGCCGGTGCAGGTAGTTATTCCTGCTAAAGATACTGTGTTCACAGTGAACCACGTGTTCTTAACCGAAGCCACTACCGTTGAGAGTATGTTAGCACGTGTAATGAGGGAGCAGTCAGTACCCTTTGACCTGGAAAAAGGACCGCTTTTGCGCTGTTTTGTTTTATCAAGCAGAGAAAAACAACTGATATCAGTGAATTTTCATCATATCATATGTGATGGTTGGTCTGTTGAGTTACTTTTTAAAGAACTTTCCGAACGGTATTCACAAATACTTACCGGTGTACAGAAAGAGGTAAAGAAAGAGAACATACAATACAAAGACTTTACAGTCTGGCAGCAAAGCTTATTGGAAAACAAAAAAGAAACCGATACACATCTGTTATTCTGGAAAACGGTTTTTGATACCGGGATACCTGTACTGGAAATGCCAACAGATTACAATCGTCCTCCGGTAAAAACATATCGTGGGAAAAAATACAGCATATCACTTCCCGGGTCATTATCACGTGCGGTACACAATATGGCATCTGGGTATAAAGTAAGCAAATTCAGTATTCTTACCAGTGCCGTATATCTCCTTTTGCACAGATATTCCGGGCATAGTGACCTTATAGTAGGCACTCCCGTAGCGGGTAGGGAAGCAAAAGCACTGCAGCAAATACCGGGCTTTTTTGTAAACACGGTACCTCTCAGAGTTCAATTAGACACAAAAGCTTCTTTCGAAGCATTTGCTATGCTTGTAAACCGTTCGGTACAGGAAGTATTGCCTCATCAAATGTTCCCGTTTGAAAAACTAATAGAGCAAATAAACCCTGAAAGAGATACTTCCAGATCACCCTTGTTTGATATCATGGTTGTTTACCAGAATTTTGAAGGCCTGCTAAGTGATGAGGTACGAAACTTTTCTGAAGAAGTTCAAATGAAACGTCTGGATACGGATGAGGGAACCGCCAAATACGATCTTACTTTTCTTTTTGAAGAAAAGAAAGAAGAAATGGTATTTTCACTGGAATACAATACTAATTTGTACAGGGAAGATACTATTCACAGAATGGTAACACATTTTCTCAAGTTACTGGAAAACGGCGTTGAATTACCCAATCGGCAAATGCGTGATATCCCAATGATATCACCTGAAGAAATTCAGTTTTTAAAACAGTGTTCAGATCATACGAAAACAGGCTATGACAAAGAGGCAACCATTGTAAGTATGTTTGCTGCTGCTGTTAAAAAATATCCGGATGCCGTGGCATTAGAATCAGAGGGCACTTCTTTGACCTATAAGGAGCTGGATGTTAGAAGTAGTGCAATAGCCCATACGTTGCTAACAGAATATAAAGTTCAGGAGGAAGACCTTGTTATTCTCCATACTGATAGAAGTGAATGGATGCTGATCAGTATCCTGGCGGTTCTCAAGGCTGGTGCTGCCTATGTGCCCATTGACCCTGATTATCCGGCAGATCGTATTAATTATATAATAAATGACAGTGGGAGCAGACTTTTATTGTACAACATACCTCCCAGCAAAGAACTTATAGAAAATCAGAATGAAGTCGTGTTTGTAAATATGACTTCTATACAAAAAGGCCCTGAAACCATACCTGTACAATGCCGTGCGAAACAACTGGCTTATGTAATATATACTTCAGGAACCACCGGTAATCCTAAAGGTGTGTTGGTAGAACATGAAAATGTGACCAGATTGATAGCAAACGAAGAAAATCTTTTTGATTTTAATGCATCTGACCGTTGGACACTTTTTCACTCATATTGTTTTGATTTTTCTGTTTGGGAAATGTACGGAGCCCTGCTTAACGGAGGCACCCTGGTAATGGTTCCGGCCACTACGGCTCGCAACAGCATGGCATTCTATGATTTTCTGGAAGAGAAAAAAATAACTGTGCTCAATCAAACCCCAACTGCTTTCAGGAGTTTGTTACAACACAATCATACAAAACTGAAGGCTCAGAACCTTCAAATACGGTATTTGATCTTTGGAGGAGAGGCCCTTATGCCACAATTACTCAAAGACTGGGCAAAGGCTTATCCTGCCTGTAAAAACATAAACATGTACGGGATCACTGAAACTACGGTACATGTTACTTACAAAGAGATTACACAAAAAGAAATAGATGCCGGTAAAAGCAATATAGGCCGCCCCATACCCACACTTAGTTGTTATGTGCTGGATGCAGAACAAAAGCAGGTGCCCGTAGGTGTTGTGGGAGAACTGTATGTAGGCGGTGCAGGAGTTGCGAGAGGATATCACAACCGGCCGTTGCTAAATAAAGAGCGCTTTGTAACTCTTGAAAAACCCGAAGGCAGATTTTACCGCTCAGGAGACTTTGCCAGAATACTGCCTAATGGAGACCTGGAATATATAGGGAGAAAAGATGAACAGGTAAAAATAAGGGGCCATCGTATTGAAATAGCTGAAATTGAAACAGCGCTACGCCTACAGAACGGAGTTAAAGATACTGTGGTGATCCCTGTTCAAAACGAAGAAAGAGAGACAGAACTGAGTGCTTACATCATTTTTTCAGATACAGCATCAAAAAATATCTCTGCGCTTAGAAATGATCTGTACACCCGGCTTCCTTCTTATATGGTACCTGCATTTCTGATCGCTCTGGAAGAACTGCCTGTAAATCATAATGGAAAACTCGATAAAAAAGCACTTCCTGAACCGTGGAGCGTTTTGGAAAAGGAAAAGGAAATAGTTCCGGCCCGGGATGAGACTGACGAGAAACTTATTGCCATTTGGGAAGAAGTGTTACAAAAACACCCCATAGGCATACAGGATAACTTTTTTGATCTGGGAGGGCATAGCCTCAAAGCAACCCGTATAGTGTCACGTATTCATGAGAACTTTGAAATAAAAATTGATCTGGGTGATTTTTTTGAAGAGCCTACCGTTGCCCATCTGTCTGAGTATATTAAAAACAGAAAATGGCTTGATAATAGTGATCCCACTCCCATAGAAGGAGAAGAAGAAGAAATTATTTTTTAACATGAAAGAAGTACAGAATATATTTTCACTTTTACGAAAGAAAGGCATTATACCTTCTATAGATACTTCCGGGAAGCATTTAAAACTAACAGGGAACGTTAGTAATCTTTCCCATGAAGAAAAAGAAGCTATTACACATTACAAAAATGAGATCCTTTCAGCACTTTCAAAAAGTAACGGGCAGGTATCTTCTGTAATTAAAAAAGCCCCTGAAAGGTCTGATTATCCATTATCTCCCGGACAATGGAGAATGTGGGTACTTAGCCAGTTCAAGCAGGGAACGACAGCCTATAATATGACGGGTGTTTTTCGTCTGGAAGGGAAGCTTTCTCCTGAAAAACTGGAACAGGCGTTTATTATGCTCATAGAAAAGTATGAAATATTAAGAACATCTTTTATAAAAACAGATATTGAGCAGGTGAGGCAGGTAATAACTCCCTTACATAAATTATCATTCGCTTTGCCAATAGAAAACCTTAGCGATCAAAATCAATCAGAAACTCATGTTTTGGCGCTGGCAAAAATACATTCGCAAACGGTTTTTGATCTTACGGAAGCCCCCTTGCTAAAGGCAAAACTTTATAAGTATAAAGAGAACAAATGGATATTTGCCTATGTAATGCACCATATTATTGCAGACGGCTGGTCAATAGCCATTTTTATGAAAGAGTTGATGGCGTTTTACAAAGCTTTGATAACAGAGACCCATACCACTTTTGAGCCTCTTGATTTACAGTATAAAGATTATGTGCACTGGCTAGAGAGTGAGGAGGTGCAGAAGCGCTGGGATACACAAAAAAAGTATTGGCTTTCAAAATTTAAAAATCCCCTTCCTGTACTTAACCTCACAGGCGATTATACGCGTCCGCCTGTAAAAACCTTTAACGGTGCTAGAGTGACCGCTTATCTCGATCAAACCCTTGCAAACAATTTTCAAACTTTGTGTAACCGGCAAAAAACCACACTTTTTTCCGGATTATTAACACTGGTATATATCCTACTTTACAAATACACCGCTCAAAAAGACATAGTTATAGGGACGCCGGTGGCGGGAAGAACCTACAAAGTACTGGAGGAACAAATAGGACTTTTTATCAATACATTGCCCCTTCGAGCCACTTTTGGAGAAACCGATAGCTTTTCTCAACTATTAGGAACAGTAACCCGTAATACACTGGAAGCTTTTGAACACCAGGAGTATCCTTTTGATACTCTTTTAGATGCGATTGAACTAAAAAGGGATCCGGGAAGAAATCCGCTTTTTGATGTATTGGTAATTCTTCAAAACAATGAAAGATACGATCTTAATTCAGTAGGAGAAGAACTGCATATTACCCATTTGGGAGAAGAAGTGGTAACCAGCAAACTGGATTTGCAATTTGATTTTACACAAAAAGAAAACAGACTTGAAATAGCACTTACTTATAATACCGACATATATTCAAAAGAAACTGCCATAAGGTTCACAGAACACTTGCAAAATCTTATAAAGGGTGTACTCGTTGAGCCGGAAAAACCAATTAGGGAGCTTCATATGCTCTCAGAAAAAGAAAAACAGGAATTACTTTCCTGTCAAGGTGCCCGGGTTCCTCTAAAAGCGGAAAAGAGTACTTTAATAGCAATGCTGGAAAGACCATTAAAGACCATGCCTGAAGCCCCGGCGGTATTATCTGGCGATCGCATTATGAGTTACCAGGAGTTGCATCAAGAAGCCAACCGGTTATCGCATTTTTTACATTCGTCACTGGCTCTGGCTCCTGAAGATCGTATAGCAGTGAAGCTTCCACGTGATGAATGGCTTCTTATTTCATTATTGGCCGTTCTTAAAGCGGGATGTGCCTATGTACCTGTTGATACTACTTATCCTCAAGAGAGGGTAGCGTATATAGAAAAAGACAGTGGCTGTAAGTTTACCATAGATGAAGAGTGTCTCGAGAAATACAGAACCGTACGTGATACACTGGAGACTACATCTCCCAAACATAAAATAACCTCCTCGCAATTGGCGTATATTATTTATACTTCCGGTTCTACAGGGCTTCCCAAAGGTGTGATGATAGAGCATCGCAATGTAGTTGCTTTTCTGGACTGGGCCGAAGAAGAGTTTGATCATGAAACTTTTGAGGTGGTTTATGCAACTACCTCTCATTGTTTTGACCTTTCGGTTTTTGAGTTTTTCTTTCCTTTAAGTATAGGAAAAAAAGTAAGGATACTTGATAATGCTCTTAGCATTAAAGACGGGCTCGCTCAGGATACCGGGGTACTTATTAATACAGTTCCTTCGGCATTAACTATGCTTTTGGACACTCATGTTTCATTTTCCGGTGTGAGAGTTCTCAATGTAGCGGGAGAGCCTTTTCCCCCGGCACTCACCGGCAGGTTGCCACTATCAGAAATAGAAGTTCGCAATCTTTACGGGCCATCAGAAGATACTACGTACAGTACTTGCTTCAGGATTGACAAACCCTGTAAAAACTCAGTACCTATTGGCCGGCCCATTAAAAACACCAGTGCTTATGTACTTTCAGAACATATGGAGTTGCTCCCCAAAGGTGCTGTGGGGGAGTTGTATCTTTCAGGAGAAGGTATTAGCAGAGGTTATTTTAAAAGAGACGCGCTTACTGATGCTGTGTTTGTACAGAATCCTTTTATGCCTGAAGAACTCATGTACCGCACCGGTGACCTTGTGAAATGGTTACCCGATGGAAATCTGGCTTTTTTAGGGAGGAAAGATAATCAGGTAAAGATAAGAGGGTATCGTATCGAGCCCGGAGAGATAGAACAGGCATTAATATCTCTGGAAAGTATAGAACAGGCAGTGATTACTGTATCTGAGTTTAACCATGAGAAAGTATTAGTGGCTTATATTTCTGCCAACGGGGAAATTAATGTTTCTGATATAAAAGCAGAATTAGGCAAAAAGCTCCCTTCATATATGCAGCCCGCCCACTTTGTAAAAGTGAAAGAGTTTCCGCTCACTTCAAATGGTAAGATAGATCGTAAAAACTTACCAGGAGTTGAAGAAGAAGACAGACTGAAGAGCCCATACGTAGCCCCTAGAAACCATACTGAAGCACAACTGGCAGAACTTTGGCAGAACGAATTAGGAATAGAAAAAGTGGGAGTCACTGACAATTTTTTCCATCTGGGAGGAC
Source organism: Ascidiimonas aurantiaca (assembly GCF_037646345.1). NCBI lineage: Bacteria > Pseudomonadati > Bacteroidota > Flavobacteriia > Flavobacteriales > Flavobacteriaceae > Ascidiimonas > Ascidiimonas aurantiaca. Next base: position 134,678 of record NZ_JBBEWR010000013.1, read on the forward strand.
ACAGTCTGAAAGCCACTAAAATATTGTCACTCATACATCAAGAATTCGATACCAAAATAGATATGGATACCTTGTTTGAGAGCCCCACCATTGAGGCACTGGCCCTTGATATAGAAAATTCCCAATGGTTAAAAAAATCAGGAGAAACTACGAAAACCAAAAAAGTAATTATTTGATCCTCAGAGTTCTCATAATTTAAATCAAACCACTATAAAATTATCTTTTTGGCGCTAATGGCGTTCAGCATGCTTGTGCTATGATAAATTTTAAGCCAGCAGCTAAAAAGAAAAAAACAACCAAAAACACCCATTAAAACTTTATATCAATGAAAAGCATAGCTTATCTGGTTAAAGAACTTAGAGAAAAAGGAATTCAACTACGCGTAACCGGTGAAAATCTGGAAATATCTCATTCGTCAGAAGAAATAGATGCCCATACCCTTTCACAACTAAAAGACCATAAAGAGGAGTTACTCACGTATTTAAAGTCTTTTAATACTAATAAAAGTTTTGTTCAGATCCCAAGAGTAGAAGAAGCTGAAAGCTATCCAATTTCTGATGCCCAAAAACGATTATGGGTATTGTGTCAGTTTGAAGAAAGTTCGGTGGCCTATAACATACCTTCTCAAATAAAACTTGACGGGAGCTATGATCTCGAACTATTTAAAAAGGCCATTTATAAAGTGGTACAAAGGCATGAAATACTGAGAACCGTTTTTAAAGAGGATGCTACCGGAGAAATACGTCAGTGGATCATTCCTTTTGAAGATCTTCAGTTTGAGATAGGCTATCACGATTTCAAACAAGGAGGCATTACAGAGGCAAATACTTTTATGGAAAAAGATACTCTGCAGCCCTTTCATCTTGATAAAGGGCCATTATTCAGAGCAGCTCTGTTACAAATAACCCGGGATCAATACGTGTTTTACTACAATATGCATCACATAATAAGTGACGGGTGGTCTATGCAGGTATTGGCTAATGATGTATTTACCTTTTATGAAAAGCTAAAAGAAGAAAAAGAACCTGTTTTACCGCAGCTTAAAATACAGTATAGAGATTATACGGTCTGGCAACTGGCGCAGTTGGAAAACGAAGAATCTAAGACCCATAAAGCCTACTGGAAAGATCTTTTCAGAGAAACCATAACTCCCATAAGCTTACCGTCATCTAAAAAAAGGCCTTCACTTAAAACAAATACGGGGGCTACTCTTACCATGTTAATTTCCGAAGATATAGGAAAAGCACTAAAAACCTATACTCAGGATCAGGGAGGGACTATTTTTATGGGGCTTTTAGCCGTACTCAAATCATTGTTGTACCGATATACTTTTCAAAAAGACCTGGTAGTAGGAACCGCTATTGCAGGAAGAGAACATGCCGACCTGAAAAATCAGATCGGATTTTACGTGAATACATTAGCACTAAGAAATGTGATAGCACCTGAGGATTCGTTCAATACTTTTTTCCGGAAAGTAAAAGAGAATACGCTCAATGCCTACAGGCATCAGAACTATCCTTTTGACAGGCTGGTAGAAGATCTGGATATAAAAAGGAACGTAAGCAGAAATCCGGTATTTGACATCATGATGATCTTTCAAAACCTGAGTGAAGATATCCAGGTTCCTGAAGAAGAAAGCAACGCACTTAACCAGGTAGTCCCTAAAGGGAAAAGTGCTCCCAAATTTGATATCGATATCGATTTTCAAATGTTGGGAGACCAGTTACATTTTGAGCTGAGCTATAATTCCGATGTCTATGAAGATGAAATGATGCAGTCATTTATGAACCATTTCAGACAGTTACTGGTTCGTGTATTAGAAAACCCTGAGACCAAAATTAAAAATGTGGATTTCCTTACACAAGAGGAAAAAGCTGAATTGCTTTTCGATTTTAACAAAACAAAAGCAGCATACCCCAGGTACAGGTCTATTATAAAGATGTTTGCAGAACAGGTACACAAAACTCCGGATTTTATAGCAATTATTACAGAAAAACAACGCCTTACCTATTATGAACTCAACAAGATTTCAGATCGCTATGCTGCGTACCTGAGCAAGATCTTGAACGTGAAAAAAGGGGATAATGTAGTAGTACTGCTCGATCATGATGAGCATTTGATGCCTGTACTGTTAGCCATTAAGAAAATAGGGGCTGTGTACGTTCCCGTAGATCCTAAAACTCCCAAAAGCAGAGTTGACTATATTATTAAAGACAGTAACAGTACAGCATTTATAGACGGGATAGCGGTAGATGATATGGCTTCCTGGAATGCTTTTGAGAACGATGGTTTTACTTACAATTATAATGAAGATCACGATATAGAATTCATTATTTATACCTCCGGCTCAACCGGATATCCCAAAGGAGTTTTAATTACATCATCGGGTGTAAATAATCGCCTTAACTGGATGTGGAATAAGTATCCTTTTACCGAGGGAGAAGTGTGCTGTGCCAAAACCTCTATAAGTTTTGTAGATCATATATGGGAGCTTTACGGGCCTCTTTTACAGGGAATCCCTTTAGTATTTTACAAAAAAGAGCAGCTACTTGATATCCCGTCATTTATTAAAAGTCTGTACACCCATCAAGTTTCACGCATTGTGCTGGTGCCTTCTCTTTTAAAAGAGATTATTTCACACAGAGAGCTTGCCGAAGAAAGTCTGGCGCAGCTTAAAATATGGATAAGTAGTGGAGAAGTACTTAGAAAAAGTGATGTAGAAAAATTTTATTCGGTTTTCCACAGCAAAGATGTTCGCCTTATTAATATTTACGGATCTACCGAAGTAACTGCAGATGCCACTTACTATGACACTTATGATGAGTATAATAAATACAAAGATTTCGCTCTTTTTGAACATTCGGCAAAAGAGCGTATAGACAAACTGATATCCTCTCATGAGTATTCTGAAAAGATAGTAGCTTCTACCTGGGAAGAACTTTTAGAAGATAGTGATTTTTTAAGAGTGTCTTCTGAGTCTGATATGACTATTGATGCTTATTTAGACTTTTTACATGAAAAGATTGTACCTAATACGGTTAATGTAGGAGCCACTTCTTTCGTAGGGCATATGGCGAGTCGTATTCCCGCTATTTTCAGAGAAATTAATGCGTTAGTGGTTACCCTTAATCAAAACCAGGTAAAGATAGAAACCTCTATGGTATCTACATTAATAGAGAGGCAGGTAATAGGGATCTTTCACAACCTTGTATATCAAAACCCTCCGCAATTTTACAGTCAATATGTACAATCACCTAATAATGCTTTAGGAGTTGTTACCAATGGGGGTACCATGTCTAATTTAATGGCGCTTAACTATGCATTGAACAATGCTTTAGGACCCAAAGCAGCATTTCAAGGTGTTAAAAAAGAAGGGCTGGTAAAAGCACTGGACTTTTACGGGTATAAAGGCATAGTCCTGTTGGGGTCTTCCTGGTGCCATTATTCTTTCGATAAGGCTTTAAAGTTCATGGGGTTAGGGCAGGATGCCTTTGTGCCGTTGGATTTTGAAGGTAAAACCGATAAAGAGATCCGGGAGGAACTCAACCATACCATTACCCGATTGCAGAATGAAAAAACACTGGTATTGGGAATAGTAGGGATAGCAGGAGCAACAGAGTCGGGTAATATAGACCCGTTGGTAATACTCGGGGAAAAGGCAAAAGAATTTGGTATTCATTATCATATAGATGCTGCATTTGGAGGCGGCTTTCTGGTAGAAGATACCCTTAGAAAGAAATTTGAAGGAATAGCCCTTGCCCATTCGGTTTCTATATGTGCGCACAAACAGTTTTATATGCCTATTGGCCTGAGCGTATGTCTCTTCAAAGACCCTTCATTTGCCAATGCTTCAGAGAATAATACGCATTATCAGGCGCGAAAGGGAAGTTATGATCTGGGACGTTTTACCGTAGAGGGATCGCGTAATTTTATGAGTCTCATGTTACACGCAGCCTTCAGGGTTTTAGGGAAAGAAGGGTTCGCTCAGGTAATACGTCACAATTATACCTTAGCTCAGGAATTTGCCAGAATGATAGAAGAGCACCAGGAGTTTGAGCTTCTTTACAGGCCTGACCTCAATATAGTTCTCTACAGATATATTCCGATAGCGCTGCGGGGAAAACGACAGTTTACCGAAGAAGAACTTCTTTTACTGAACGATCTTAACCGGAAAATACAAAAAGAGCAATTTAACGGTGGGGACACTTTTGTTTCCTATACCAAAATAAAACAGGCAGGGAATCACGAAAGACATCTTGTTTTCAGGGCTGTTTTTATGAATCCTTATACCAACCGGAAAGATCTCTCTTCTGTTTTGGAAGAGCAAAGGTATCTCGCTGCTAAAATTGAAAACAGACCACATCTACCCGCCAAACTGCAACATTTTGAAAATGTTTCCATAGGCAAACCTATAGAGAACGTAAAAGTATATATACTGGATAGTTCCTTAAACCTGCTTCCGGTAGGAGTAACCGGGGAGATTTGCATTAGTGGTGATTGTGTTTCTGCAGGATATTTGCATAGTATTTCTGAAAATACCGGTCAATTTATTGAAAACCCTTTTGTAAAAGGAGAGCGTTTATTCAGGACCGGTGATATGGGACGCAGACTGTCTGACGGGAATATAGAATTTATGGGAAGAAAAGATGACCAGATCAAAATTAGAGGTAATCGCGTAGAACCCGGCGAAATTGAAAAATGTCTTCTTGAAAAAACTGAGATAAAACAGGTAGCTGTTAAAGCGCGAACTAACGAATCTCAGGAAAATGAACTCGTAGCTTATATAGTTTCAGAAGTGAAAGAGAACCCTGCAGCTCTTAAAAAGTTGTTAGGGAAAGACCTGCCCGAGTATATGTTACCTGCTTATTTTGTTCAACTGGATGCCTTTCCTTTACTGGTAAACGGGAAACTGGATAAAAAAGCACTTCCAGACCCTGATAGTAGATCCTTTAGGGCACAACAGGAATATATACCTCCAAGTACCGAAACCGAAGAAAAAATTGTTACCATATGGCAGGAAGTGTTACAAATACATGAACCTATAGGGGTAGAAGATGATTTCTTTGAACTGGGAGGGCACAGTATAAAAGCCACAAAAGTGCTTTCCAAAATAAACCGCGAGTTTGATGTAGAAATAAACATCAAGAACCTTTTTGTTTCTCCAACCATTAAAAACCTGGCTTCTCAAATAAACTTTCTAAAACAACAGGAAAAATTGAGATCAAAAACCACACTAAACGAAATTTCACTATGATGATTGATTTATTAAACCGAATTACAGAGGAAGGAATTGTTTTAGACATTGTTGACGGGGAGCTAAAACTTTTTGCTGATCAGATAGACATTGACATTTCTCTATTACAGGAAATAAAAGAGAATAAAAAAGAGATCGTAGCGTATCTTATTGAAACCGGTAGCCTTAGTACCAGAAAAAAGAAAGATACCCGCATACCCGCCGCTCCCGAAGCCAAAAGTTATCCGCTTTCTGACGGACAGCGCAGGCTTTGGATAATGAGTCAATATGAAGAAGGCGCTGCCGGGTACAATATGCCCTCCAAAGTATATCTGGAAGGATCATATAGCACAGAAAGTATTACAGAGGCTATGAAAGCCGTAGTAGAAAGACATGAGATCCTGAGAACCGTTTTCAGGATGGATGAAGAAGGTATGGTAAGACAATGGGTATTGCCCGCAGCCAGCTTCTCCTTTGAAATAGATTATCAGGATTTTAGAGAACATGCAAACACCAGTCATTTGGTTAGCACCTATCTGGAAGCCGATTCTTATAACAGTTTTGACCTGGAGAACGGCCCGCTTTTCAGGGCAGCACTTCTACAGATCTCTGATGATGCCTATGTTTTTTATTACAATATGCATCATATTATAAGCGATGGCTGGTCAATGAATATTCTTGCAAGAGATATACTGGCATTCTATGAAGCACAGAAAACCAAAACCACTCCCGAGCTTCCTGAATTACATATACAGTATAAAGATTTTACCGTATGGCAACGCTCTTATTTAGAAGAAGATCGTATCAAGGAACACAGAAACTACTGGCATGAAAAATTATCCGGAAATCTACCCGTTCTTGATTTTCCGTCAGCAAAATTCAGACCCGCAACCAAAACCTTTACAGGGAAAAGCCTGGGAACCCACTTGTCAGTCACCACGACCAAACGCCTTAAAAAATTTAGTCAGGAACAGGGAGGAAGTATGTTTATGGGGTTGCTCGCCGCCTGGAATGTACTCTGCTTTCGATATACTTCTGAGAATGATATTATAATAGGAAGTCCCGTAGCCGGCAGAGATCATGCAGATCTTGAAGATCAAATAGGCTTTTATGTGAATACATTGGCCCTTCGTAACCAGGTAGATGGTAAAGAGAGTTTTACCGAGTTTTTTCAAAGAGTTAAAACCACGACCCTGGAAGCTTATACCCATCAGGAGTATCCGTTTGATAAAGTAGTAGAAGATCTTGATTTGACCTATGAAAAGGGAAGAAGCCCTGTATATGATGTTTCTCTTACCTATCACAACACATATGATAAACATGCTTTTGATAAAGAAGAATATATAGAAAATGAAACGATAACAGATCTCGGGCCTCTTACCTGTAAAATAGATCTGGAATTGCATTTTAGAGAAACAGAGAATGCGTTCCATTTTATGGTTAACTATAATACCGATGTGTATGAGCAGGCTATGATAGAAAAACTCATGCTTCACTTTCGGGACCTGTTGCACCAGCTTTTAAATACCCCTCAGCTACCTCTGGAAGAAGTAGAGTTTATTTCAGAAAAAGAAAAGTACCAGATACTTTTTGAATTTAACGATGTCAAAACGCCTTACCCGGAAAATAAAACGCTTGTACAACTGTTTACGGAGCAGGCAGTAAAACATCCCGGTGCTATCGCATTAGTTTTTGAAAATACACAACTTACATACCAAGAGGTTGATGAAATATCTTCCAAATTGGCACGATACTTACAGGAGCAATATCACATTGAACCTGGTGATTATGTGGGGATCCTACTCAACAGAAGCGAATGGTCTGTACTAAGTATATTGGCTGTATTAAAAACAGGAGCAGCATATGTGCCGCTGGACCCGGAACTTCCCAATACACGAAAAAAATACATTGTGAATGATACCGAACTCAGGCTTCTTATCTCCGAGACAGAGTACATGTTTGAGTTGGGAGACTTCTACGAAGGTACCATATTCGCGGTAGATGTAGAGCAGAGTTTTCTGGAATGTGAACCCACTATACATACTGTGAACACAGATCCGCAATCAGTAGCCTATGTAATGTACACTTCCGGCTCTACGGGGAACCCTAAAGGAGTGGTAATTACTCAAAAACCTATAATACGACTGGTTAAAAACACCAATTATATTAAGATAGACCAGGAAGATGCTATACTGGGGCTTTCCAACTTTTCTTTTGACGGCTCTACTTTTGATGTTTTTATGCCCTTGCTTAACGGAGCAACACTTGTAATTTCATCTAAAGATGTTTTTCTAGACCTGGACAAACTGGAAGCTCTCATTACAGAACAAAATATCAGTGCATTTTTCCTTACCACTGTGTTTTTTAATACTATTACAGAAGCAAGGCTCAACTCTTTGCAAAATTTGAAGTACATTTTGTTTGGAGGAGAATTGGTCTCTGTAAAACACGTTCGGGAATTTAAAGAGCAGTATCCTAAAGTACGGCTGCACCACGTGTATGGCCCAACTGAAAACACCACGTTCTCTACATATTACCCCATTGAGACAGTTCCCGAAAATACAATAACCATTCCTATTGGGAGGCCTGTAGCCAACAGCACGGCATATATATTAGATGCTAATGATAAAATAGTACCCGTAGGTATTACAGGAGAAATATGCCTTGGAGGTGACGGCTTATCTGAAGGGTATTTGAAACAGGATGATCTTACCTCTGAGAAATTTGTAGAGAATCCCTATATAAAAGGAGCGTATTTCTATAGAACTGGGGATCTTGGTAAATGGATGCCTGACGGCAGTATCGTGTTTATGGGCAGAAAAGACCACCAGGTAAAAGTGCGTGGTCATCGTATTGAGCTCGGTGAAATAGAAAATGCACTTTTCAATTTAGAGTCTATAGAAAAAGCGGTAGTGACTGTGAGAGAAGCCACGGCTGGCGAAAAAGAACTGGTAGCGTATTTCATGTCACCGGGAGAAATTTCTGTGACCAATATTAATAACGCTTTGAAAGAGCGTCTTCCTCAATATATGTTACCGGCATATTATGTGCAGGTAAATGAGTTCCCGGTTACGTCTAACGGGAAAATAGACAAAAAACGTTTACCAGATCCTGCAGAGTCCAACCTTACCCAATCGGGCAATTACATTGCGCCCAGGAATACCAGTGAGGAGAAACTTGCCGGGATATGGGCAGAGATACTTCAGAAAGAAAGAATTAGTATCAATGATGACTTTTTTGATCTGGGCGGGCACAGCCTGAAAGTAACCCGGCTTATCAGTCAGATACATAAAGAATTCCAAGTTAAAATTGAACTCAAGGAACTTTTTATTACCACAACCCTGGAAGGGCAGGCACAACTAATAGAAAATGCATTGACCACTTCTTATGCAGAGATCCCGGCAGTACCCGTACAGGAGTCATATCCCTTATCATCTTCGCAGTCAAGACTATGGATATTGAGCCAGTTTGAAGAAGCAAACATAGCGTATAATATGCCCGCCGTTTTTGAATTTGAAGGTGATCTGGATTTTGAAGCACTTACCAAAGCTTTCAATACACTCATCAAAAGACATGAAAGTTTAAGAACTGTATTTGGGGCCGATGATGACGGAGTACCTTATCAGGTAGTGAAGCAACCGGAAGAAATGCCTTTTCAGTTAGAAGTAGCAGATTTTAGAAATGTTTCTGATCAAAAAGCAAAACTGAGAAAAGAGATACTTGAATACACTGCACTGCCTTTTGATCTTTCCAAGGGCCCCTTATTAAAAGCAAAAGCATATACGGTTGAAGAGAACAAATGGATATTTAGTTATGTCATGCATCATATTATTAGTGATGGCTGGTCTATAGATGTTTTTACCACCGAGCTTTTGAGTAACTACGATGCTTTTATAAACAACAGGGAACCTGAATATACTCCTCTGCGAATTCATTATAAAGATTATGCCTGCTGGCAGAAAAAACAATTGGAAGAAGGGAATTTTGCAGCACATCGGGAATACTGGACAGAACAGTTAGGAGGTGATCTCCCCGTATTACAGCTTCCAACGGATAATCCGCGCCCTTTAATACAAACGTACAATGGCAGTGTAGTTCGTACCGGTTTTGATAAAGAACAAACGGCTGCACTTAAGGCCCTATGTAAAGAGCAGGATGCCACCTTGTTCATGGGGCTGTTGTCATTACTAAACATTCTGGTGTACAGATATTCCAATTCAGAAGATATCATTTTTGGAACCCCTATTGCCAACAGAGAACATGCAGACCTTGACGGGCAAATAGGGTTTTACCTCAATACACTGGCTTTGAGAACCCGATTGAAAGGGACTGATAGCTTTAGAGAACTTTTGAAGAATGTACGGGAGCAGTCGCTTAACGCATACAGATATCAGGCTTTTCCTTTTGATGAGCTTATGATACTGTTGAACATTAAGCGTAACATGAGCCGCAATCCCATTTTTGATATTACCATTGCCTTACAAAATGCGACCAATACATATATAGAGTATAGCAGCGAACAGATCGAAGGACTCAGAGTAGGCCGATATGAAGAGGAAGCACATAAAGTGAGCAAGTTTGATATGTCTTTCGATTTTAGGGAAATAGACGATGTTGTTGAGGTAGATATGCAGTACAATACAGATATTTACAAGAAACAAACCGTTTCACAACTGCTGGTAGATCTTAAGTATCTCCTGGAAGCCGCAACCAAATCTCCCGATATGCCGGTTAATGAGCTTACCATGATAAGCCATGAGCAACAACAGGAAATACTGGCCCTTTTTGATAAGACAGAAGGATCAAACTATCAAAAAGAGTGTTTTACTACCCTTTTTGAGAAACGGGTAACCGAGGTTCCCGAACAAATGGCACTGGTATTTGAAGACCGCTCATTAAGTTATTCAGACCTGAATGCCAAAGCTAATAAACTGGCAAGATTTATTACCAGAGAAGGAGCTTTTGAAAAAGATGCTATTGTTGGGGTAGAATTAGAAAGAAACGAATGGCTGGTGATAGGGCTTCTCGCTATACTTAAAACAGGAGCTGCATATTTACCTGTTGATATAGAATATCCGGAAGACCGTAAAACATTTATGACCTCACAAAGCGGGTGTCGTTACGTTCTAAACCGTGATGAAATCACCAAATTTCTTGAAAACGAGGCATCGTATTCTGGTGAAAACCTGGAAACGGTTATTACACCCCACCAGCTGGCATACGTTATATACACGTCAGGATCTACCGGAAAACCAAAAGGAGTTATGATAGAACAACACTCTTTTGCCAATTTTTCCCAAGCATATGCAAAAGTATTTGGATTAACTGAAAAAGACCGGGTTATCCAACAGTCATCTATTTCGTTTGATATGCACGTAATGGAGATTTTCCCAGCCTTATTGGGAGGGAGCACTCTTTTAATGGGAACCAACGGTGGTAGGGACATAGGGGAACTGAAGGCATTAGTAGAAGAGCATAACGCCACTGTACTTAGTGCAACACCCCAGGCACTCAATGAGCTTAATTCGCTGGAAATCAATTTAAACAATTTAAGATTGGTATTGAGTGGTGGCGATAAGTTTAACAAGTCTTTCGTAACATATTTTATAGGAAAAGTTGAGGTGTATGATCTGTATGGACCCAGTGAGGTTACCGTTTGCAGTACATTTTTTAAAGTGGCAGACACAGAACAAAAAGTATCTATTGGTGAGCCCTGGCCCAATCGTCAGATAATGATCCTTAATGAGGCAGGCAAATTACAACCTTACGGGGCTACCGGAGAGATCTGCATAAGCGGTTCCGGCCTCGCACGCGGATACCTTAATAATCCCGACATTACCCGTGAAAAGTTTGTGCCACACCCTTTTAAACCCGAGGTATTAATGTACCGAACAGGCGACCTGGGTAAATGCTTTTCAGACGGAAGTATTGAGTTTGTAGGGAGAAAAGATGCACAGGTCAAAGTAAGGGGGTATCGTATTGAACTGGGTGAGATAGAAAGTACACTTCAAACCCACGCCAATATCCTATCTGCCGTAGTTGATATTCATCAGGAAGAAGGAAAACCCAAAGAGCTTATAGCGTATTTTACCAGTAATGCTTCTTTAAACGCATCTGAGATAAGAGCACATCTTTCCGCTCAGTTGCCGGGGTATATGATCCCTTCTGTATTCATTAAACTAAAACAGGTGCCACTCACGGCCAATGGGAAAATCAATAAGAGTAAGCTAAGTCTTAAAAGTGGTGAGATGGTAGCTTCCGGAGTGCCGTATGAAGCACCGGGGAATCATATTGAAAAACAACTGGTAGCTATATGGGAAGAACTTCTCAAGAGAGAGAAAATTGGAATTAACGATAACTTCTTTGAGTTAGGGGGGCACAGCCTGACCGTTACGCGTTTGTTAATGGAAGTAGAGAGGGTGTATGATGTAAAAATAAGGATAAAGAACATTTTTGAGGACCCTACAGTGAGAGGCATTAGCGAGCAGATAGCCTTTCTTATAAAACAACGTGAACTTGAAGAGAATAGTGAGACACTAAAGGAAATAAACATCGACCTATGAAAGAATTACTCAAACGAATTCAGGAACAGAACATCTTATTAAAGCTGGTTGACGGAGAGCTTAAGCTCTTTACTAACAACGCTGAGATTGATCCGGCAATCATATCCGAGATTCGGCAAAATAAACAGGCACTTATTCATTTTTTGTCTGATTTTGATGAAGATGAGGCGGCAGATACCAATAAAAAAGACATAGTTCCGGCAGAAAAATCGGAGCATTACCCGCTTTCATCATCTCAATTACGCATGTGGGTAGTAAGTCAGTTTGAAGAGGCCAGTCTTTCGTATCATATGCCCGGTGTTTTTAAACTGAAAGGAAAAATTGAGTTTACCAGGTTAGATAAAGCATTCAAAGACCTCATAGAGAGGCATGAAATATTGAGAACCCTGTTTAGGGAAGATACAGACGAAGTGCGGCAGTATATCCTTGAGCCTGAGGAGTTGGATTTTAGATTAGAAGAGGTAGATCTTACCGGTACCACCGCGCAGGAACAAGCCGTAGATGCCGTTATAAAAGAAGATCTACAGGTAAAATTTGATCTGGAAGAAGGCCCTTTACTACGTGGAAAACTCATTCGCTTGTCTCCATCAGATTCTATATTTTATTGCACTATGCATCACCTTATCAGTGACGGGTGGTCTATGGAGGTAATGATACGGGAACTGATGCTGTTGTATTACAGCTACGCAAAGCAAACGTCAATTACATTGCCACCACTAACAGTACAATATAAAGATTATGCTGTATGGCAACAGGAAAGATTAAAGGAAGGATATTTTGAAAAAGGGGCCGCCTACTGGAAAAATCAATTTGAAGGAGAATTACCAGTTCTGGCACACTTTGGAGATTACCCAAGACCTGCAACCAAAACCTATAACGGAGGGTATATTACGGGAAGTGTAAATGCCACTACTTATCGGTTATTTAAAGACTGGTGCCGTGAAAATAAAGGTACCTCCTTTATGGGAGCCGTAGCACTCGTAGGGGTATTACTCCATAAATACACTGCTCAGGAAGATATCATTATAGGAAGTCCGGTAGCAGGCCGTGAACATACCAGCCTTAAAGATCAAATAGGTTTTTATGTAAATACCCTCGCATTACGATTACGCTTTGATCGTAAAGACCCTTTTCAGAAGATGTTTGAAATGGTGAGAGACGTTACTATGAATGCGTATGATCATCAGAATTATCCGTTTGATGAGTTGGTGGAAGCTCTTAAAATTGAACATGATTTTAGCCGCAGCCCTTTGTTTGACGTAATGGTGGTATTGCAAAATGCCAATGGCGGATTGAGCAACATTTCAGAAATGTCTGAAGAGTTCTCAGTAGAACCCTATGAAACCATGGGACTGGTAGGAAGTAAATTTGATCTTTTGTTCTCTTTTGAAGAAACCAGCACCGACCTGAATATTAGACTGGAATATAATAAAGATATTTATGCACACGAGACTGCAGGCAGGCTCATCATGCACCTGCAACAAATTATAGATATACTGGCGCATACCCCACGCACCCCTGTAAATAAGATACCATTTCTGAGCGCTTCAGAAGAATACAAGTTGCTGGAAGAGTTCAACAAAACAAAGGTGGCTTACCCGAGTGATAGCAATATACCGGAACTTTTCCGCCGGCAGGCAGAAAAAACACCAGATAAGATCGCCATTATCAGTGGTGATGTGCATATGAGTTATGCAGAACTGGAGCAGTTATCAAATTCATTTGCTAACTATCTGGTTTCCGCACATCAGGTAGAGTTAGGAGACTTTGTAGGCATCCGTTTGCCCAGAAACGAATGGCAGCTTATTACCGTGTTGGGAACTCTTAAGGCAGGGGCTGCCTATGTTCCCATAGATACCGATTATCCAAAAGAAAGGGTAGCTCATATGCTGGAAGACAGTGCCTGTAAACTTCTTGTTGAAGACCAGATACTTCAGGAATTCCAATCGCAACGCACTATTTTTTCAGAAGAGTTTGCTCTTAGGGACCTAGAACCCGATCACCTTGCCTATGTTATGTACACTTCCGGATCTACCGGCCAGCCCAAAGGGGCTATGATAGCACATCAAAGTATAATAAGGCTGGTGAAAAACACCAATTATATAAACCTTACAGAGGAAGAAACCTTATTATCTACCGGGGCTTTTTCATTCGATGCGACCACTTTTGAGTTTTGGGGTATGCTCCTCAATGGTGGTAAACTGGTATTATGCGATCAGGATACATTGTTAGATTATGACAGGTTAACCCATATTATACGTGAGCAAGAAGTAACAGTTATGTGGTTTACTTCAGGTTGGTTAAATCTGTTGGTAGATGACCATATAGAGCTTTTTAAAAGTTTGCAAACCGTTTTGACCGGGGGCGATCGCTTATCAGTAAAACATATCAAAAAACTTTCCGAGACCTATCCGGCACTTACTTTAATAAATGCTTACGGGCCTACAGAGAATACTACTTTTTCAATTACATATCAAATACAGGCACCCGTAAATACTGCCATCCCCATAGGAGTGCCAATAAATAACAGTACCGCCTATGTTTTTAATGAAGATTTACAACTTTGTCCCATAGGTGTTACCGGAGAATTATTTCTTGGAGGTGATGGTATATCTAAAGGGTATCTTAATCAACCGGAACTGAATGCTATAAAATTTATTAATAATCCCTATAAAGAAGAAAGATTATACAGAACAGGTGACCTGGCTAAGGTACGCGCAAATGGGATTATAGATTTTGTAAGCAGGAAAGATACGCAAATGAAGATCCGCGGGTACCGTATTGAGCCCGGAGAAATAGAACATCATTTACAGGAAGTAAACGAAATAGAATCGGCCATAGTAAGGGCCCATGAAAATGATCACGGACTTAAGGAACTGGTGGCATATGTGGTAAGTGACCCTTCTTTAAATATTTCAGGATTACGATATAGCCTTTCAAAAGTGTTGCCGGCACATATGATCCCCGATCATTTTGTAATACTTGATGCATTGCCGCTTACGGCAAACGGCAAAGTAGATTTTAAACAACTTCCGGCTCCCAAAATAACCGTACCACAATCAGAAGAAACCTATGTAGCACCCGAAACCGAAACCGAGAAAAAACTGGCCCGAATATGGGAGACTGTACTCAGTATCAAACGCGTAGGGAAGTACGATGACTTTTTTGAACTGGGAGGTCATAGTCTGAAAGCCACCCGGCTTATCAATCAGATACATGAAGATTTCGGGATCAAAATCCCTTTCAAAGATTTTTTTGCCGCTACGGTATTAGAAATACAGGCGCAACTGGTAGAAGAAACGGCCGCTTCTCACTTTACCTTCATTCCTAAAGCCGAACCTGCCGATAGCTATCCCCTTTCTGCCACACAAAGAAGGTTGTGGATACTGAGCCAGTTTGAAGATGCTAATCCCGCATACAATATGCCAGGGGTTTATGAATTTAAAGGAGTGTTGAACAGGGAAGCTTTTGCTACATCATTTAATAAAGTACTGGAACGGCACGAGATCCTTCGCACCGTATTCAGAGAAGCAGAAGATGGCACTGTACAACAGGTAATACGATCTCAAAAAGAGATAGGTTTTCAGTTGAGTTATACCGATCTTTCACATAAAAACAATTCGCATACCCACCTTACAAATCATTTGCAGGAGATACTCATTCAGCCTTTTGATCTCTCCAAAGGGCCTTTACTTAGGGCAGGGGTATTCAAAATGAGTAAAAACACCTGGATCTTTGCTTTTACCATTCATCATATTATTAGCGATGGCTGGTCACTACAGGTACTTATGCAGGATGTTTTACATTGCTACAATGCATTGGTAAAAGGAATATCTCCAGAGCTGCCTCCATTGCGAATTCAATATAAAGACTATGCTCTGTGGCAGTTACAGGAACTAGGCGGAGACATTCAGGACAGCCATAAAACATACTGGCTTCAAAAGTTTTCCGGAGAAATTCCCGTGCTGGATATTAGTTTAAGTAAAAAAAGACCCCCTGTAAAAACCTATAGCGGTGCTGTTTATCACGGCAAAATAGCAAAACACCTCAGTGAGGCATTTGGAAAACTGCTTCAGGAAAGTGGTGCTACCTCATTTATGGGGCTTTTGAGTGCTGTAAAAGTACTTTGTCATCACTACACCCAACAAACCGATATTACCATAGGCACTCCTATGGCTGGCAGGGAACACATAGACCTCGAGGGACAAATAGGATTTTATGTAAATACACTGGCGCTGAGAACCCAGTTTGAAGCTACAGATAGTTTTATACATGTTCTCACCAAAGTAAAACAAACAGTACTTGAAGGATATGAACACCAAATGTATCCTTTTGATGAGTTGGTAGAAGCACTGGGCTTTAAACGGGATTTGAGCAGAAACCCGCTTTTTGATATTCAGGTTATTGTACAAAACAAAGAAGTGGCCTTAAAAGGTGCTCAACAGAAAATGGATGCACTGGAAGTGCAACCTTATCTGGGAGATATGCCTGCTACCAGTGTGTTTGATATGGTCTTTAATTTTATAGAAACTGATAATGGATATGACGTAAGTGTACTTTTCAATACAGATGTATATGCCACATCAGACGTAAATCAGTTATTCGGACATCTTACAAACCTGATATCTGATATTGTTAGCAATCCTCAGGAACCTGTTCGCTCCCTGAATATTTTATCTGATGAAGACCGTACATTGATCCTTGAGGACTTCAATTCATTAAAGTTAGACTATGACAGGGATAAGACAGTAGTAGATCTGTTTAAA
>NZ_JBBEWR010000014.1:0-137196 GCF_037646345.1 Ascidiimonas aurantiaca
AAAGCGGCTGCAAATATAAAAAACTTTTTTACCGTATCACAAATCTTTTTTGAAAAAAATTTAAAATAAATAATATCTGTCTGATTTCCAATATACTTATCAAACCGTAATGTGAAAAGGGCCTCTAAAATAAGTCTTTTTTAAGAACCGTGCAACTAATTTTTGTGAACTTCTTTATTTGCCCATTTATTGATAAGGTCGGGATAATTAAAAGATAAAGCCGAGTTTTGCTTTTCCAGCCTCCCGGAAGCAAACGCACGCTGTAATATATCTTCTATAAGATAGTCTTCCTGTTTACTTTCAGGGTGGTATTCTTCTTTTAGTGATATTTTAAATGCTTTGGCTGTAGTATTGTACCAAAAAGCCCGCCACCCGTTACGCAATTCTTTAACAAGCTCAAAAGTAGTTTTACCGGTTTGCCTATGTATTAATTTAACCAGTATCTGCCCTTCCGTTCTGGTTAGCTTCTTCAACTCATCTGAAAACTCCCCCTCCATATATCGGTGCATACGCTTGGTGTATTTTCGTTTCTGGGATTTTGAAGTCATACTTTCCAGTCGCTCGTTCAGTTTTACCAGCCGCTCCGATGCCAACTTGGCATACGGGTACACTTTAAGGGTTTTTCTGCGAAGTATGTAATATTGTAAACGCTCTTCCCTATTGGCAAATTTGAGTCTTCCAAAAATATATACTTCTTCAAGATCAATAGCCGTTTTAGGAATGGAGTCTCCTTTTAAAAAAATATATTCAACGGGAGGTACAGAGTCTTTTTGTGCCGGGGAACTTTGTGCTCCTAGGCAAAAAGGGGTCGACCATATCAGCAAAAAAAGCATTCTCATTTTTCAGGGCATATCACATCAAATCATATATACATTCCAAAAATAATGATTCCGTTATATCTAACTATTAAATGTTTGTGAATATTGTTATTTTCGCAGACTAAACTAGTTTTTATGGCAAAAAAGAAAATACTTGACAAAAACGCAATAGCATTCTTAGAGAAATATCTTAACAATGCTTCTCCTACCGGATACGAATGGCAAGGGCAAAAAATATGGATGGATTACTTAAAACCCTATGTAGATACTTTTATTACAGACACTTACGGAACTGCCGTGGGGGTTATAAACCCCGATGCTGATTTTAAAGTGGTAATAGAAGGGCACTCTGATGAGATCTCGTGGTATGTAAATTACATTACCGACAACGGTTTGCTATACGTAATACGAAACGGAGGGAGCGATCATCAAATTGCACCTTCCAAATGGGTAAATATCCACACCAAGAAAGGTACTGTAAAAGGGGTCTTTGGCTGGCCGGCGATTCATACACGTGATTCATCTAAAGAAGAGAGCCCTAAACTCGATAATATTTTTATCGATATTGGTGCTAAGGATAAGGAAGAAGTTGAAAAAATGGGAGTACATGTAGGGTGTGTCATTACCTACCCTGATACTTTTGAGATCCTTAATGGTGACAAGTTTGTTTGTCGTGCCCTGGATAACCGTGCCGGAGGGTTCATGATTGCCCAAGTGGCCAGATTAATCCATGAAAACAACATAAAACTTCCTTTTGGGCTCTATATAACCAATTCGGTTCAGGAAGAAATAGGCCTTAAAGGGGCCGAAATGATTACTCATACCATTAAACCGAACGTAGCTATTGTTACCGATGTAACACATGATACGACCACCCCTATGATCGATAAGAAAAAGCAGGGGCATACCGAAATAGGAAAAGGCCCGGTAATATCCTACGCGCCGGCAGTACAAAACAAATTACGCGAACGCATTATTGAAACCGCAGAAGAAAAGAAGATCCCCTTTCAGCGAATGGCTTCCTCGCGTTTTACCGGTACCGATACCGATGCCTTTGCCTACAGCAATGGCGGAGTTGCCTCGGCATTGATCTCATTGCCTTTACGCTATATGCATACCACTGTAGAGATGGTACACAAAAACGATGTGGAAAATGTGATCCGGCTTATTTATGAAACCCTCCTCAACATAAAAACAGGCGAAACTTTTAGTTATTTTGAGTAATACCATGTAAAAACCCTGCTTTTGCAGGGTTTTTGGGTTTTTACGGAAACCTGGGTATCCCATTCAGTCATCTCTTACCCGGTTTTTCTTTTTTACTGTACCTTAGTAATATGAAAAACACGATAGCCGAACGAATTTCCGATTTCCTCAAGAAGTTTCCTCCTTTTGATCTTCTTACCTATGACGAATTATTAAAAATAGCTTCGGGTATCACCGTGCAGTACCTCACTAAAGAAAGTATTCTTTTTGAAGAGAATGATACAGCACATTCCTGTTTTTATGTGGTACACAAAGGCGCTATTCTTCTTCAAAAAAAGGAAAACGAAACCTATGTAAATGTAGATAAATGCGATGAAGGTGACATTCTGGGGTTACGACCTTTAATAGCCCGGGAACCTACCTACAGGTTATCGGCCCGTGCTGCAGAAGAATCTATTTTATATGCCATTTCCATAGATACTTTTAAGCCTGTAATTGAAAACAACCGGGCTATAGCCGGTTTTCTTATAGAGAGCTTTGCTTCCAAAACGGCTACTCCTTTTTCCAAACAACATTTGGGAACTTTTTATACAGAAAAAGAAAAACCACTTTCTTCATCGCTATTTGAACTACAACCGGTAAAGTTTATTAAGGAACTCATTACCTGCCCGCCGGAAACACCGGTAAAAGAGCTGTCACAGATTATGAGTAAGAACGGAATAGGTTCTATTATTATTTGTGAGAATGAACACCCTAAAGGCATTATAACCGATAAGGATATACGTAACAAAATAGCAACAGGACTCTTTGAAATAACGGTCCCTGCCAAAACTATTATGACCGCCCCGGTAATTTGCTACCCTTCCAATATTTCCATCGCTCAGGCACAAATAGCCATGATGAAACACAAAATTGGGCATTTATGTATTACTGAAGACGGCACTCCTAACTCCAGGCTTAAGGGTCTCGTATCTGAACACGATATTGTGGTAATGCAGGGTACCAATCCTGCAGTACTTATGAAAGCTATCAAAAGAGCCAAAGTAGTTAAGGAGCTCAAAGAGATACGGCAAAAAGTAATGGTATTGCTACAGGGGTACCTTAATCAGAATATCCCGCTTACGCATACCTCTAAGATCATTACCGAACTCAATGATGCCACCATAAAAAAAGTGATTGAGCTCCGGCTTTCAGGGATGGAAGTTCCCCCGGTTCCTTTTGCCTGGATGTCTTTAGGAAGCCAGGGAAGAAAAGAGCAGCTTTTACATACCGATCAGGACAATGCTCTGGTATTTAAAGATGTTCCAAAAGCATCTTATGACAGGGTTAAACAGTATTTCTTAATCCTGGCTAAAGGAGTTACCAAAGACCTTAACGAAGTGGGCTATGAATATTGTCCGGCTGAAATGATGGCCAGTAATCCCAAATGGTGCCTCTCTTTAAGTGAATGGAAAAAACAGTTTGCCCATTGGATCATGGAGGCCGGAGAAGAAGAGATCATGCTTTGTTCTATTTTCTTTGATTTTGATATTTCGTTTGGAGACGTAACACTTACAACTGAATTAAGTGATCATATTTTTGCCTATACGGAAGGGAATCAGATCTTTTTGGCAAAACTGGGTAGAAGTGCTTTAATGAACCCATCGCCTCTGGGCTTTTTCCGGCAGTTCCTGGTCGAGCAGAATGGAGAACACAAAGATTTTTTCGATCTTAAAAAGCGAGCGCTTATGCCACTTACCGATGCCGGTCGAATACTTATTATTTCTCATAAGGTAAAACACATTAACAACACGGCAGAGCGATTTGAAAAACTGGCAGAACTGGAACCTGAAAATGCAGAACTGTACCTTTCCTGTTCTTATGCTGCTAAAGCATTATTGAAATTCAGGACCAAACAGGGACTCTTACACAACGATTCCGGAAGGTTTATAGAACTCTCTCGTTTAACTAAGGAAGAAAAGCTCAAACTGAAACGGTGTTTTAAAACAACCAGTGATATTCAGGAACTGCTCAAACTACGTTTTAAACTGGCCTACTTTTTATGAATTTACGATTTATCAGAAAAAAGAAAGCCTATCCTGAATACTGGAAACAATATGTTTCCCATTTTCGGGGTACCAAACAGCAAACCTATTCAAAAACTACTTTTACGGTATTTGATACAGAAACTACCGGTTTTGATTTTAAAATAGACCGTATGCTGAGTATTGGAGCGGTGAAGGTATGCGATAACAAAATAAAAATAGCGGATGTTTTTGAGCGCTACATCCAGCAGGAACACTTTAATCCTGATACTGTTAAAATACATGGTATTCTGAAGTATGAAGATGCCAATGCAGCCGAAGAAGATATTTTAAAAGAATTTCTGGCCTACATCGAAAATTCGGTATTGGTAGCGCACCATGCCTATTTTGATGTTACTATGATCAATGAAGCACTGAAGCGCCAGGGGCTTCCCAAACTTAAAAACAAGATACTGGATACGGGTAGGCTTTATGCTAAAACACGTATCAATAGTAATTTTATAAACAGAGAAAAGAATTACTCTCTGGATGAACTGACCGATGTTTTACAAATACCTAAAAAGGACAGACATACTGCCGTAGGTGATGCTTATATCACTGCACTTGTTTTTCTGAAAACTGTGAGCAAACTGTATAAAGGAAGGCCCTTCAAAATAAAATATCTATTTCGTTAAGGCCTTCCGTTTCAACTCATCTCTTACTAAAGACTTTCATCAATAATATCCTGAACTACTTCTGGGTTTAACAACGTAGAGGTGTCTCCTAAATTAGACGTCTCTTTTGATGCGATCTTACGCAGGATACGCCGCATGATCTTTCCGCTTCTTGTTTTAGGCAATCCTTCCACAAACTGGATTTTGTCTAGCTTTGCAATGGGCCCTATATGGTCTGATATTTGCTGGTTGATCTCTTTTCTAAGGTTGTTACGGTCTCTTCCTTCTCCGGTTTCTTTAAGGATGACGTAGCCATAAAGGGCATTTCCTTTTACGTCATGCGGGAACCCTACAATGGCAGATTCTACAACGGCCGGGTGCTCATTAATCGCATCTTCAATAGGTGCTGTGCCCAGGTTATGGCCCGATACAATAATTACATCATCTACTCTTCCGGTAATACGATAATATCCTACTTCATCGCGCAGCGCTCCGTCACCGGTAAAATAATGTCCGGGAAATGCCGAGAAATACGTGTCCCTGTATCTTTGGTGATCGCCCCATATAGTTCGTGCCATTGAAGGCCATGGAAACTTGATACACAAACGGCCATCTACCTGATTTCCTTTTATTTCCTGTCCGTTCTCATCCATCAAAGCCGGCTGAATACCCGGAATGGGTAAAGTAGCATAGGTAGGTTTGGTAGGAGTTACATACGGTAAGGGAGAGATCATAATCCCTCCGGTTTCTGTTTGCCACCAGGTATCTACAATGGGGCTTTTTTTCTTGCCTACGTTGTCATTATACCAATGCCAGGCCTCTTCATTAATAGGTTCTCCCACGGAGCCGAGTACTTTTAAGGACGATAGGCTGTATTTATCAAGGTAATCCAGACTCTCTTTGGCCAATGCCCGTATGGCTGTAGGAGCTGTGTAAAACTGATTTATTTTATGTTTATCTACGATTTCCCAAAACCGCCCGAAATCAGGATAAGAAGGTACTCCTTCAAACATAACACTGGTAGCACCATTGGCCAGAGGGCCGTAAACAATATAGGAGTGACCGGTGATCCAGCCAATATCGGCCGTACACCAGAAAATATCATCTTCTTTGTATTGAAATACATTTTTAAATGTATAGGCTGTATATACCATATAACCCGCGGTGGTGTGCAACATACCTTTAGGTTTTCCGGTAGATCCCGACGTATAGAGAATAAACAGCGGATCTTCAGCATTCATGATCACGGGAGGGAAATCAGCATACGCTTCTTTCATAAGAGGTGCCAGCCACTTATCGCGCCCCTCTTTCATTGTAATGGTATCGTTGGTGCGCTTTACTACCAGGCAGGTCTCGATAGACGGGCAATTGTCAAGTGCTTCATCTACAATATTCTTAAGGTTTAATGATTTATTACCTCTGTAGGAACCATCGGAAGTGATAACCATTTTACAGGTAGAGTCGTTAATACGCGTTGCCAGTGCGGTGGAGGAAAATCCGGCAAAAACCACAGAGTGAATGGCTCCTATACGGGCACAAGCTAATAATGAAATGGCCAGTTCCGGGATCATGGGCAGATAAATACACACCCGGTCTCCTTTCTGAATACCATGATCTTTGAGCACATTGGCCATTTTACACACTTTTTTATGTAGTTCCCGGTAGCTTAACTTTACGGTTTCTTCCGTGGGGTCATTAGGTTCCCATAAAATTGCGGTTTTATCACCACGTACACGCAGGTGACGGTCCAGGCAATTTTCAGTGATATTTAAACGGGCTCCCTGAAACCATTTTATTTCGGGTTTGGTGAAATCCCATTCCAAGACTTTATCCCATCGCTTTCTCCAGAGAAAATGCTCCTCAGCAATCTCTTCCCAGAAGTTTTCGGGTTCTCTTACCGACTTCCTGTACATTTGGAAATATTCTTCAAGGTTCTTAATGTGGTAGTTACTCATGATCTGTAATTTTTGTTGCTGTTATTTTTTGTATTTATAGGTTGAAATCATAATAATTCTGTAATTTCTGCGACCAGTTTTTTAATGGAGAAAGGTTTGGTAAGGTACTTATCGGCTCCGGAATGCAAACCTTTCTCAATATCTGCAGCGCGATTCTTGGCTGAAAGAAATACAATTCGGGTAGAAGCGAGTTTATCATTACTACGCATTCTTTTAAGTGTTTCATACCCATCTACTTCGGGCATCATAATATCCAACAGCACCACATGCGGTGATGTTTCGTTAGCTATTTGCAAGGCCTCTTCTCCGTTTCGGGCTATATACACTTCATAATTGAGTTTTTTGAAGGCATACTCCAAAGACATTACAATATTGGGTTCATCATCTACAATTAATATTCGCTTCATACTTGCTTAGGTATTGTGAATACAAAACGCGCTCCTTTTGTACAGTTTTTATCAGCCCATATTTTTCCTTTGTGGCTTTCAATAATTTTTTTACTAATAGCCAGTCCCAGTCCGCTACCTTTGGGTTTCTTAGTGTTTTGATTTTTAGATTGGTAAAACTTGTCAAAAATATAGTTAAAATCTTCCTCGGGTATTCCTTTTCCGTTATCCTCTACCTGCACCTGCAGCTCTGTATCTGTCTCTTCTGCGCTTACGGTAACGACACCTGTTCCGCGGGCGGAGAATTTAACGGCATTGGATAACAAATTGGTAAGTACCTGAAGCAGGCGGTCCTCATCGTAATAGGCATGGGTCAATATTTCATTGTCAAATTGTATGGAAACCCCTTTATTGTGAGCAATTTGTGTGATCCCTCCTATGGCTTTTTCAATGGTTTCACCAATCTTATTAGATCGAAATTCCAGCTCTTCCAGCCCGTTAGAGAGTTTTTCAAGATCCAGTAAGTTGTGAATAAGCCAGGCCAGACGATCAGCGTCTGATGTTATGTTTTCAATAAATCGTGCCCTCAACTCCTCCGGCATATCGTCACTGTCCATAAGTACTTCTGATGCTGCTTTAATAGAAGTGATGGGTGTTTTGAGTTCATGGGCTACGGTGTCCAGAAACTCATCCTTGAGCCGGTCTTGCTCCAGCAGTTCTTTATTCGCTTCGCGCAGTTGCCCGGCAAGTACACTTAATTCTTTTGATTTTTCCCTTAACTCTTTATTGAGAGCCATTGTTTTTTTAGACTCTTCCAGTATTTTCAATACTTCCGGCAGACTCACCGGTTGTTCCTTAGCCACACTGGCAATGAGTATTTTGGCAGAAGCACTCCCAATACTTCCTGTGAGTAGTTTTTCTGAAAAATTTACCAGTCGGGCATCTGCTTTTTCTTCGTCTTTAGAAATATCGTGTTTAAGATAGAAGCGGTTAAGGGCCCTTTCGGTACGTTTTTTTCCGAGAAAACGATCCAGCAGATCACGAATATCGGTTACATAAGCCTCTCCTTTCCAAACAAAAGCCCCTTCCTGCAGCGTTTCGTAGTCTGATGTGTTTACGAACATCTCAGCATAATTACGTTCCCGGTAATTTCCTTTGGAAGATAAGGATACGGTGAGAAAGGTAAATACATTAACCAGCATACTCCAGAAAAAAGCATGCGCCTCGGGCCCCATTAGGTCAATACCAAAAAGGGCGTGTGGTTTTAAAAAAAGTATTTGTGCCGGGCCGGTTTCTACAAAACCCGGTGTATCTCCCAGAACATTCATTATAAAGGGAACAATAAGTGTATAGCTTACTACGATCATTCCGGCAATCATTCCACTTATCACAGCTTTAGCCGATCCTCTTTTCCAGAAAAGACCTATAAAAAAGGACGGTGCCAATTGTGAGATCACGACAAAGGAGATAACTCCTATTCGAAAAAGAGAAGATTCATAAGAGAACTTGACATAAAACAGATATGCTGTAATGATGAGAGTAAAAATTGAAATACGACGAATATTTTTAATATATCCGGCATTTTTTTCAGGATTTCCTTTAATGAATTTTTCCAGGTATCCATACGGAATAATGAGATTGTTGCTTACCATAGTAGAGAGTGCCAGGGTAGAAACCACTACCATAGAGATTACTGCCGAAAACCCTCCGATAAATACAAGAATAGCCAGGGTAAGATTACCGTTTTGTAATGGTAATAACAACGTATAGTAGTCATTATTTACTTCTGCCGGAAGAAGCAGGTTCCCTCCCCAGGCAATGAAGATGACAAAAATATTGAAAAGCAGCATATACAACGGAAAAAGCCAGATAGCCTTTTTAAGGTGGTGCTCGCTATCATTTTCTACGACGGCTACATGAAACTGCCTGGGCAACAGGAAAATGGCAAAAAATGAAAGTGAGATGGTAAAAAGCCAGTCAAATCCGGCTTCCATACCTTTAAAAGAGATGAGCTTTTCAAAATTGGACAACCGCGATGCCTGTTCATACATATCGGCAGTTCCGTCAAAAAGAAAATATACTACATAGATACCGGCCAACAGAAAAAAGGTGAGCTTTAAAACCGATTCCAAAGCTACGGTGGTCATAATGCCTTTGCGGCGTTGGGAAGCATCAGTAGCCTGAGTTCCAAAAAAAGCCACAAAAACAGCCAGCAGTACGGCTATATAAAAGGTAGAATCATCCCAGACCGAGGTAGATATGTAACTGGTCTCATCGGTTATGATCTCAAAAGTTTCAGATATAGCTTTTAACTGTAGAGAAATATAAGGTACAATAGCAAATACACAAATAACGGTTACCAGTGCCCCTAAAAAACGATGGTTACCATATCGCATAGAGAGAAAATCGGCAATACCTGAGATTTTTTGCTGTTTGGAAATGCGTATGATCTTTCGCATTACTATTAACCAGAGCGGTAAGGCAATTACCGGCCCTAGATAAATAGCCAGGAAATTCATCCCGGATTCTGAAGCGATACCCACGCTACCATAATAGGTCCATGCAGAGCAATATACTGCCAGGGAAAGTACATAAATATACGGGTTGTTTACCCATCTGCTTTTTGAATTTCTTTCGGCTTTGAAAGCAACAAAGAAAAGTAACCCCAGATAAGCTACAATAATGCTTGTAAGTACTACATTATTCATAGTGCCTGTATAAAATGTAAAACGACACCACAATGGCTAAAAGCCAGGTGAGAAAAATAAAGAAATAGAGTGCCGGAAACCCGAAAATCTCAAACGGATGATTAAACATGAGCAAGAGCGGTACATTCCATAAAAGAAAAAGTATCATGGATAGTACAACCAGTTTTTGCTTATGTCTCTTTTTCATGTAACTGTTTTACTCCTTAAATTTAAAAAAAAGTACCGTCTTCCAAAAGAAAGAACGGTACTCGTTTTTTCAGGACATCAGTGCGCAGAAGCTTCGCCCGCGCCACTGGGTATCCTAATGTTCTCAACTATTTCCTGTACATCTTCGGGAGGGGGTGCCGTAAAACGGGATACCACTATGGAAACCAGGAAATTAACAATCATACCTACGGTACCAAAACCTTCGGGTGAAATACCAAACCACCAGTCATCCTGAGTACTTGTCTCGGGAGTACCGATCCACCCTAGTTTAAAACGGGCTATATAGTAAATAGTAATGGCCAGGCCGGCAATCATACCTGTAATAGCGCCTTCTTTATTCATTCGCTTTGAAAAAATACCCATTACAATGGCCGGGAAAAAGGAAGAAGCAGCCAGACCAAAGGCCAGTGCCACTACCGAAGCTACAAAGCCGGGAGGGTGAATACCGAAATACCCCGCTACGGTAACCGCCAGTAAAGAAGAAATACGGGCTATCCAAAGCTCTCTTTTATCAGAAATGTTCGGGAACAATTGCTTTTTGATAAGATCGTGTGAAATAGATGTAGAGATCACCAGTAACAATCCCGCTGCGGTAGATAGTGCGGCAGCCAGGCCACCGGCCGCTACCAGAGCTATGACCCAGTTGGGAAGGTTGGCTATTTCAGGGTTGGCCAGTACCATAATATCACGGTCAACATACAATTCATTAGGACCTGTGCTGGGATTGGAGACCAAACGTTCTCCGTAAGTTCCGCGCTCTCCGGTAAAGGTCGGTTTTTTATCATCTATCGCAGTACCCGGTAAGTATTGTATTTTCCCATCGGCGTTTTTATCTACCCAGCTTATCAGGCCGGTATCTTCCCATTTGGTAAACCAGGCAGGAATGTCGGCATAAGGAGTATCTTCTACGGTTTCCATAAGATTGGTACGGGCAAATACAGCAATAGCGGGAGCAGTTGTATATAAAATGGCAATAAAGAACAAGGCATATCCGGCCGACTTTCGGGCATCGCGTACTTTAGGTACGGTGAAAAACCGGATAATTACATGGGGCAACCCTGCGGTTCCCAGCATGAGTGCCGCCGTAATAAAGAATACATCGGTCATAGATTTCGTACCATCAGTATAGGCCGTAAATCCCAATTCGGTCATCAGCCCGTCCAGTTTATCCAATAAATAAACTCCATCTTCTCCGGCAGATCCAAAGCCAATTTGGGGTATAGGGTTGCCGGTAGCCATCAAACTTATAAAAATAGCCGGTACCATGAACGCAAAGATCAATACGCAATACTGTGCCACCTGTGTATAGGTGATTCCTTTCATTCCTCCCAAAAAGGCATACAACAATACAATGGCCATACCAATATATACCCCAGTGTTAATATCTACATCGAGAAAACGTGAAAATACCACGCCTACTCCTCTCATTTGTCCGGCCACATAAGTAAAGGACACAAATAAGGCAGCAATTACCGCTACAGTACGTGCCACATTGGAATAGTAGCGATCTCCAATAAAATCAGGTACGGTAAACTTCCCGAATTTTCGAAGGTAAGGTGCCAGTAAAAGGGCCAGCAGTACATAACCGCCGGTCCATCCCATTAAATAAACAGAGCCGTCATAACCGGAAAATGCTATGATCCCTGCCATCCCGAGAAAGGAAGCAGCCGACATCCAGTCTGCAGCAGTAGCGAGTCCGTTAGCCAACGGAGAAACGCCTCCCCCGGCTACGTAAAATTCTTTGGTGGAAGCAGCTCTCGACCAGATCGCTATTCCAATGTACAGGGCAAATGTGATCCCGACTATAATAAATGTCCAGGTTTGAATATCCATAATGTTTTTCTTTTATTCGTGTACGTTATATTTTTTATCGAGTTTGTTCATTAGCCTCACATACACAAATATGAGAATCACAAACACATAGATCGAGCCTTGTTGTGCAAACCAGAAACCCAGTTTAAAGCCACCAATTTTAATGGTATTAAGGGGTTCTACCAGTAGAATACCAAATCCGTAAGAAACTACGAACCAAATAATCAATAGCACCGTTAGATAGCGAAGGTTTTCCTTCCAGTATTTTTTTCGTTTTTCTTTGTCCATTGTGTTGAAATTTTAGTTAGTTATAGGAATATCATGGCCTGCAACGTAATAATACTTACGCTGTCATTATCGCCAAATTTTTCATTGCTGTATTCTAAACTCAGTTTTGAGTGGTGCCCTGTAAAAAGGGCATTGGCTCCAATCCCAAAACGAGTAGCGTTGTCATCTATCGCATCAATACTTCGCGAATTAAACGAAACATAGGGCTGGAAACGGGTTTTTTCCTTGTCTCCGGGTATCAGGTAGCCCACATGGGTATATATCATATTACCGGTGGCATAGGTGGTACCCAGGGTAAAATCTTCTCCGTAATCATTAGTCTGAAAAGTGGCATAGGCGGTAATGGCTGAACCGTTGGCTCCCAGCGGACTATCATAAAAAGCGTCTATTGCAAAAATAGATACGTCTTCCCCGCTCAAATCGCCATTGGTATCGGCAATTACAGAACCATTGGGGTGTAAAAGGAAACCGGCCCCTACATTAAATACGGTTTTGCTACCCAGATAGGTACCTACTTTGTAAGGCAGGTAATTAGACTCCTGGTCCAGGATATTAAAATCAAAATACCCCGCATAGACTTTCCCGGCATCGGCAGAACCTAGAAGGCGCCTACCAGCATATACAGCCGGCCCTCCGGGGGTAGGATCTACTGTATTTTGCAGACTTCCGTTAAGCGATTCGTTTACCGATACGCGGTACTGCAACTTCCCGAAGGCTCCTTTCATATAAATACCAATATGCCTCGCAAACTGATCGGAAAGGCCGAGTGTTGCCCAGGATTGCCGGTTATTATCCAGCGTAAGCATGTTAAGGGTACTTTGACTGTTTAATCGGGAAATCCCGTTCCAGTAGTGCAAACCGGCACCAATGCGGTGATCTTTCCCCAGGGAATATTCTCCCCAAAAATCATGAAAGAACAATTGTGCAGAATCACCCGTGCCCAGGGCACTCAGGTTGTCACCATTTAAGTTATTCAATCCGAAATGGGTAAGGATCATAAACTTATTATTGAGTTGTACATAGGTAAGTACACGTGCTCTTCGCACACTGATGTTTACATTGCTTACATCGTCTGGAGTGTTGTCTCTGTACTGGGCCCAAAACTGCCCCCAGGAAATAATTCGGAAGTATTTGGATCCTTCTTCATTAAGTTTAACTTTAAATCCACCCGTGTATTCGGTAGAACCCTGGGTGTATCCGCTTTGGTAAATACCCAGGAGCAGAAGGGCGATAAAGGTTACATGAATTTTTTTCATAAGGTTTAAAGTATTGGTTTTTAACAGTTGTAATCTGGTGTTTTACGAATACTAACTTCATATTTTTAAACCCTTAAAAAAAAATATATATACAAAATTGGTAATTAGAAATACTTTATTCTCTAAAACGTTCCCATTTTATTAACATAAATTTATCACCGAGTTCGGTAATAAGAACACCGGCACCATGTAAATTGGAAGTATCTTTAAAATATGTAGAGAGCTCCCCGGAACTGAGTATTTTGTAGGTAGGGTGATATTCTGAGTTGTGCGGGCGTGTTATGCGGTAACGTTTTACCCAGTTCATTACAGATACGTGAGATACGCCGAGGATACGTTCAATCTCACGATAGGTAAGGCCTTCCAGGTACAACTGTAGTGCCTTGTTCACATAATAACTGTCTATCTGTTTTCCCAGCTTGTTTACCGTGAAGTAATAGTTACAGGATTTACAACGATAACGCTGTCTGTTCTTAATGATACCTGCTTTTACAAAACGCTCGGAAGTACAATTGGGACACGCCTGAACTTTCATGTATATTTATTTTGCATAAATATATTAATTTAGCATAATAAATATTTAAAATATGCAGTAAAAATTAAAGAATCTAATTAACAAAATAAGGTTTCAGTGGCTTTTTAGCAGCTTTTAACAATCATTATTGAGAATTTGACAACCAGGCCATAACATGGTGTTCAATACGTTGTTTTATATTACTTACATCACCTTTTTGAAAAGTCGTACCGGTAATATTTTCGTAAAGCTCAATATACCTTTCTGAAATACTTTGTACCCGTGAATCGGGCATTTCAGGGATACTTTGTCCTTCTTTTCCCTGAAAACCCTCCTTTATAAGCCATTGCCGTACAAATTCTTTGGAAAGTTGTTTTTGAGGCTCTCCCCTTTGCTGGCGCTCTTCATATCCATCAGCATAAAAGTATCGGGAAGAATCGGGTGTATGTATCTCATCAATTACAACAATCTTTCCATCTGCCGTCTTTCCAAATTCATATTTGGTATCTACCAGGATCAATCCTTGTTTTGCGGCAATCTCGGTACCTCTCTGAAAAAGCCGGCGGGTATAGGTTTCCAGTAATGTATAGTCCTCTTCAGATACCAATCCTTTTTCCAGTATTTCCTCCCGGGAAATATCTTCGTCATGTGCTCCTTTTTCTGCTTTGGTAGCGGGCGTAATAATTGGTTGGGGAAAAGCATCGTTCTCTTTCATACCTTCAGGCATAGTGACTCCGCAAAGTGTACGTTTCCCTGCGTGGTACTCTCTGGCAGCATGACCTGAAAGATAGCCCCGTATTACCATTTCTACTTTAAACGGGGTACAGTGATGGCCAATACTCACATTGGGATCGGGAGTAGCAAGTAACCAGTTGGGCACAATATCTTCAGTAGCTTTTAGCATACGGGTAGCGATCTGATTTAAAATCTGTCCTTTAAAAGGAATTCCTCTGGGTAATACTACATCAAAAGCCGACAAACGATCGGTAGCGATCATTACGAGTAATCCGTTATCCAGCTCATATACTTCCCGTACTTTACCGCGATATACGCTTTTCTGCCCCGGAAAATGAAAATCCGTGGCCATTAGAGTATTATTCATGAATTTGTATTGTCTTATTTAGTTATTGGAATGTTCAATGCTCTTATAGGCATCTATAATATGTTTTACCAACCGGTGCCGTATAACATCTTTGTCATCCAGATATACCATACCTATGCCTTCGGTATCTTTAAGTACCAGCAAGGCCTCTTTAAGTCCGGAAATCACTCTGCGGGGCAGATCGATCTGACCCGGATCTCCGGTAATCATGAACTTGGCATGTTTTCCCATACGTGTGAGAAACATTTTCATTTGTGCGTGGGTGGTGTTCTGGGCCTCATCGAGTATGACAAATGCATTGTCCAGTGTACGCCCCCGCATAAATGCCATAGGCGCTATTTGTATGGTACCGTTCTCTATATAGTGTTGTAATTTTTCGGCAGGTATCATATCTCTAAGGGCATCATACAAAGGTTGCATATAGGGATCCAGCTTTTCTTTCAGATCACCCGGCAGGAAGCCCAGGTTTTCCCCAGCTTCTACGGCGGGGCGGGTAAGGATAATACGTTTTACCTGTTTTTCTTTGAGTGCTTTTACGGCCAGGGCGACCCCGGTATAGGTTTTTCCGGTACCGGCAGGGCCTATGGCAAATACCATATCATTTTTTTGCATGAGGGTTACCAGTTTTTGCTGGTTGGCGGTTTGCGCTTTGATAATACGCCCGCTTACCCCGTGTAATAACACACCTCCTGATTTTCCCGAAAGGTCCTCTTCTTCCTGGTCACTGGTGAGTATGCGCTCTATGACATTCTCATCCAGTTTATTGTACTTTCCTAAATAATATGTGAGCCTGTCCAGTTTTTTTTCAAAAACCTCCAGTATTTCTTCTTCTCCGTAAGCAGTTATTTTATTGCCCCTGGCTACAATTTTTAATTTTGGGAAGTATTTTTTTAACAGGGCTATATTTGTATTTTGATGACCAAAAAACTCTCTTGGACTGATCTCGGTAAGTTCAATTATAAGTTCATTCAAAAGCTGTGTAATTAAGTTAGTGTATCCCTTTTTGTTTTATTAGATTTGCATAGCAAACATACGCAAAAAACACTCTTTAAAATTAAAAAAATATTAACAGTTATCCAATGGCGATCATTACGTTAACTACTGATTTCGGCGAAAAAGATTATTTTGTCGGAGCCATTAAAGGAGCTGTGTATTCAGAACTCGAATCGGCAAGGATTGTTGACATCTCCCATTTAATCAGCCCGTTCAATATTACCGAGGCGGCATATATTATTAAAAATGCCTATAAAAGTTTTCCAAAAGGCACCATTCACCTCATTGGTATTGATGCCGAACTCACTCCGGAAAACCGCCACATTGCCCTGCTGCTGGATGGTCACTATTTTATTTGTGCAGATAATGGGATCATGTGTCTGCTCACCTCAGAAATCATTCCTGAAAAAATAGTGGAGATCAATATTCACGACAACATACAAAGCAATTTTCCGGTACTGGACGTTTTTGTAAAAGCAGCGGCCCATATTGCCCGCGGCGGTACCCTGGAAGTTATAGGCAAACCCATACAGCAGATACGGCAAATAAAAGATGTGAGCCCGGTGATCAACAATGAACGTAACCAGATCATTGGCAGTGTATTGTATATTGACAATTACGGGAATGTAGTTACCAATATTTCCCGTAAACTGTTTGAAGAGGTGGGAAAAGGCCGCCCTTTTCAATTATTGGCCCGAAACTATAAGTTTACTAAAATAAACGAACGCTATAGCGATGCCATTAATTTTTCACTGGAAAAGGCAAAACGGGAAGAAGACGGAAAAAAACTGGCAGTTTTTAATACTGCCGGTTATATAGAGCTGGCCATTTATAAGAGTAACCCTCTTACTGTAGGTGGTGCCAATACATTGTTTGGCCTAAATTTTAGAGATACAGTAACCCTGTTTTTTGCTTAAGAACAGCATATAAGCACTATATAAAATGTTTATAAGAATTGTAAAAATGACCTTTGAGCCGGAAAAAATTGCCGATTTCCTGGCTAATTTTGAAATGCATAAAAACGCAATACGCCATTTTGAAGGCTGCCATTTTTTAGAATTGTACAGGGGCCGGGATATTGAAAATATATTCTTTACCTACAGTTTCTGGGAAGATGAAGAAGCACTGGAAGCGTACAGAGCATCAGCTCTTTTTCGTGAAGTATGGTCTGCAACAAAGCAATGGTTTTCAGAAAAACCAGAAGCGTGGAGCGTTGACAAAATAGAAAGTTTACCTTAAAACATACCTATGTTTGCCATTCTTAAAAAAGAGATCAATACTTTTTTTGCCTCGGCTACCGGATATTTGGTCATTGCTGTTTTTTTATTGCTCAACGGACTGTTCTTATGGGTATTTAAAGGCAATTTTAATGTATTTGACTACGGTTTTGCCGACCTGTCTGCCTTTTTCTTTCTGGCACCCTGGATACTCACCTTCTTGATCCCGGCGATTACCATGAAGAGTTTCTCCGATGAGGCCCGAATGGGCACTCTGGAGGTATTATTAACCCGTCCCATACACCCCATTCACATTGTATTAGGCAAGTACCTGGGGGCATTTACACTGGTAGTATTGGCACTGTTACCCACCCTTTTGTATATTCTAACACTTTGGAAGCTGGGCAAACCGGAAGGAAACCTGGATCTGGGAAGTGTTCTTGGGTCCTATGTCGGACTCCTTTTTATGGCTTCCGCATATACCGCAGCCGGTATTTTTGCTTCCACCCTTTCCCGTAATCAGATTGTTTCATTTATTATAGCCGCGGCTATTTGTTTCTTTTTGTTTTTTGGTTTTGAGGGCATTGCATCCCTCGGTAGTGAAATGAACTGGATCTCTCAACTGGGAATGAAGGCCCATTTTGAGAGTATGGCCAGGGGTGTGATAGACACCCGCGATCTTATTTATTTCCTATCACTGGCGGCCTTTTTTGTATTGCTAACTTCAGAACAACTCAAAAAAACCGGAAACGCATGAAAAGGAACCTAAAAACGGGCTACCGATGGTTACAGGCTCTGGCCGCCCTGATTCTGATCAATCTGCTTTCCGGATGGATATATGAGCGGTTTGACCTTACGGCCGATAAGCGGTACACACTTTCCGAAACTACCGTTTCCATACTGGAGTCGGTAAGAACTCCCGTATTCATAGATATATTACTGGAAGGTAACTTTCCCCCCGAATTCAGAAAACTACAGATCGAAACCCGGCAGCTTTTGGAAGAACTCGTATCAGTGAATCCGCTGATCAGATACAATTTCATAAACCCGGGAGAAGACGGTAGCTCTGAAGAAGTATTACAACGCTTGCGGGGTATGGGGCTCACCCCGGCAAGTGTAACCGTAGAAGAGAACGGAAAAGTAACGCAGGAATTTGTTTTTCCGTGGGGGGTGGCCTACACCAGTGAAGAGCGGCAGGTACGGGTACCATTGTTAAAAAATACAATGGGTTCCAATACCGAAGAACGGGTAAACAATTCCATCAGAAACCTGGAATACGCTTTTGCTGATGCCTTAAAAAAGCTTACCGTAACAGAGAAAAAAAGTATCGCCGTACTAAAAGGTAACGGACAACCTGCGGATATAGAAATAGCCGATTTTCTGAAAACACTGGGCGAGTATTACCGTCTGGCACCTTTTACTCTCGATTCGGTAGAAGCCAATACACAAAAAACCCTGAATGATCTTACCGCTTTTGATATGATTATCATGGCCAAACCCACAGAGCGCTTTAGTGAAAAAGAAAAACTGGTACTGGACCAGTTTACCATGCAGGGAGGAAAATCTTTATGGCTTATAGATCAGGTAGCTATTGAGACCGATAGCCTTTACAATGAAAAAGGGAGCACCGTAGCTTTTGCCCGCGACCTCAATATAAACGATCTCTTTTTCCGGTATGGGGTTCGTATTAATCCCGTATTAGTACGCGACCTGTATTTTACCCAAATCGTTCTTGCTTCCGGTGAAGGTACCACATCCCAGTATGATCCCGTACCCTGGGTGTATCATCCTATGGTATTTTCAAAAAATGATCATCCCATAAACCAGAATATAGAGGCCCTGCGCTTTCAATATGCCAACAGTATAGATACCCTGTCTAATGCGGTTAAAAAAACCGTTTTACTCAGTTCGTCTCCCCTATCGGCCCTTACCGGCACCCCGGCCGAAGTAAGCCTCTCCATTATTACCGATGCGCCACCAAAAGAATCATATACAGAGTCCTTTATTCCACTGGCCGTATTGCTGGAAGGCTCTTTTACCTCCGCATTTAAAAACCGGATCCTGCCCTTGAAATTACCTGATACCCGGGAAGAAAGTACAGAAACGGCTATGATAGTGATTGCCGATGGAGACCTTATCAAAAATCAAGTAAGTCGGGGCCGTCCCCTTGAGCTGGGATATGACAAATGGACGAACAGTTTTTACGGGAACAAGGAATTTCTGCTAAACTGTGTAAATTATCTGCTGGATGACACCGGACTTATAAACATTCGCTCTAAAGAAATTGCCGTGCCATTTTTGGATTCGGAGAAAGTAGCCACCGAAAAAACACGCTGGCAGCTTGTAAATGTGGTATTTCCCCTCCTCTTCCTTCTGGTTTTTGGGGTAGTTTACCAACAGTTGCGAAAACGCAAATACAGTAAGTAAATGTTAATAAGTTATTTTCGGTAGAAAGTACAATTAAAATATATTTGTAGTTAGAAGAAAATTAAGCGTTCAATGAAGTTTATTGTATCAAGTTCCTACTTGCTAAAGCAACTACAGATCCTCGGGGGAGTTATTAATAATAACAATACCCTGCCCATTTTAGATAATTTCCTGTTTGAACTTTCAGAAAATCGACTGGTCGTCTCAGCTTCAGATCTGGAGACCACTATGAGTACCGTATTGGAGGTAGATTCTTCCTCAGAAGGTAACATTGCCATTCCGGCCAAGCTTCTGCTAGATATTCTTAAAACCTTTCCGGAGCAGCCGCTCACATTTGTGGCAGACAGCAACAACACCATAGAAATTAGTTCTAATCACGGTAAATATGCACTGGCCTATGCAGACGGTGCCGAATTTCCCAAGACCATAGAGCTTTCAGAACCCAGTTCTACCGTTGTTATAGGCGATATTCTGGCAACTGCCATCAGCAAAACTATTTTTGCCACAGGAAATGATGACCTGCGGCCCGTAATGAGCGGTGTATTCTTTCAATTTACACCACAAGGACTCACCTTCGTCTCTACCGATGCACATAAATTGGTAAAATACCAGCGCTCTGACGTAACAGCTACCGAAGTAGCTGAGTTTATCATGCCTAAAAAGCCCTTAAACCTGCTCAAAAGTATTCTTGCCGGTAGTGAAGCCGAAGTAACGATCGAATACAACGACAGCAATGCAAAATTTACTTTTGAGAATACCGAACTGGTATGTAGGCTTATAGACGGGAAATACCCCAACTACGAAGCCGTGATCCCCAAAGAGAACCCAAATAAACTGGCGATAGATCGAAATCAGTTTTTAAGTTCCGTAAAACGGGTAAGTATATTTTCCAATAAAACCACCCATCAGATCCGGTTAAAAATTGCCGGAGCCGAACTGAATATCTCAGCCGAAGATATTGACTATAGCAATAAAGCTGAAGAACGCCTTACCTGTAGTTATAGTGGTGACGATATGCAAATAGGCTTTAATTCACGCTTTCTTACCGAGATGCTCAGTAACCTGAACTCCGGTGAAGTATCGCTGGAAATGAGCCTGCCTAACCGTGCCGGTATCCTCACCCCCGCAGATGGGCTCGATGAGGGCGAACAGATCACCATGCTCGTTATGCCAGTGATGTTAAATAACTAAGTATATTATTTTTAAGTGTTATTATAAATTTTATTTATTTCAATTTAAAAAAAACCGGCAGATCAAATCTGCCGGTTTTTTCATTAACCCTATATAAAACTAAAACAAGAAAATTTACATGTATTACGCTTTTGAAAAAATGCTGAGCACCCAACATCCAAATGAACCTGTATCAAAAAAGTTTTTGAAAGTCATCAAAATTTCTTTATGATGGTGCTCTTTTTTTAATTAATGATGCGCATGGTCATTGGATAGTACGGTAATTCGCCATTACTCGCTTTTACTGCATTGATAATAGGGAAAATAAAACAGATGATCGCAATAACGATCAGCCCCACAATTCCCAGGCCAAATAAAAGGATCAGCGGTAAACAGATAATAGCATAAATAAACATACTTATCTGAAAATTCATGATCGCTTTGCCGTGTTCGTCCATATCATTAATACGGTCCCTTTGTGTAAGCCAAAGTACCAGCGGTACTATAAATCCGCCAAACAGAGTAATAAGGTCCAGTAACTGGCTCAGGTGGGTAATTACCAGAAGTTGATTATCTTTTCTCATAACTGTCGTGATTTGATGAATACCTATAAGACTCCCCAAAAGATAAATTGTTACACAAAATAACGGAAAAACCGTATTTTTTTACCAATTCACCTAAAAAGGGCATTTCCCCCTCCCTCATTTAACCATAACAGATACGTTATCGCTTACAATGCAACCATTGGTGAATGAGCATTTTCAAAACATTATCATCTTCTTTATCATAAGAAAAAACTTATAAAAGTATTTCCCCATTGGTTGCCCATAAGCTGCCACTTACCGAAGGAAAACAACTTACCAACGAAAATTCGTTCAAAAAATGCTTAGTCATAATACCTTTAGAACAGAATATTTCATCATTGTCCTGAATCATGAAAAAAACTTTACTTCCAAACACTGAAAAGACTTTAGCCTCACTGGCACTTTTTTTATTTGTTTTCTCCAAAATGTCGTTTGCGCAATCCATTATTATAGAACCCAGAGATTGTGGTTATGCATGCAGTGCCAAGGACGTCATTCTCTACGATCCTTTTCTGGCTTCTGATACCAACGGCACACGCATAGAGACCTGTGAAGAGTTGGGCACTACATTCACCGCCTATATATGCTTTTATATGGAAAACACTACCGGGACCGACCGATACACGCCTATGATCTATGCAGACCTCAATGTTAACGGACAGATAACTACACTCAATAAGTGTAATCCTAACCTGCCTGCCGGCGCTACCGCAATATATTGTACATCTATAACTTATGAAATTGGTTGTGGCGATACAGTATCGCTGGACCGTATCTGGATAGGATGGAACGTTTCCCAAAAAACATGTAGTGATATAGAAGCTGCCAGCAGTTGTAATAAACTTATTCCCTCAGGCAAGTGCGGAGATTATAATTCCATTCCCCTGTACCTAAGTATGCCCGTAGAGACCCCTAAGGTTATAGATGAAGAGAACACGCTCTTTTTGTGTACAGATGGTTTTGACAACGATGGGAATGGAGTTTTGGATTGTGATGAGTTTGCCTGTAGCGGGTTTACAGAATGTACCTATACAGAAACCGGAAGTGCTAATGATGGTGGACTGGAAAGCAATGACCGGCTTATCGGAAAAATCGCAAAACGATACTATCGTCGCAGCAGGGATAACCGATGGAACCCGCGTTTTAATCGTTCCGGGAACGAATTTATTACAAAAAAGAAAGAATTTGCAAAGAATACCTCTCCCCTTCCCGCTTTGTTCGAGTTAATACCAGATAACATTGAAGGAACCGTTCCTTATCTGAGCACTCCGGAGGACCTTTTAGAGCTTACTAATGCAACCGAAGTATTATCAGTTGATTATTTTGGGGAAGGATCCCGACAGGCAGCTATCCTCTCATCACGAACCATCGGCGGAGTTTACGAACATACCAAAGCTATTTGTGACCGGTTAACCGGAACCACTTTATTAGAGGTATGGAAATTACCCTTTGAGAAAGAACGTGAATTCCTGATGTTCAAACAGCGTACACGTGACGGATTTATTGAGTACAGTGCCAATTTTTCCTTTTACGAAGGAGAGGAAAGTACCTGGGTAGTAGAAAGCCACTGGAATACCTCGGGTTATACCCCCGGGAAAGCATATTATAATTTTCAGGTATGGGCAAATAGTCCCGGACATTTACAAAAAACCGTTACCGGAATATTACAACGTCTCCGAACACATGATGAAACACGCAGTATCCAGATACTTACCGGAGAGCCTCCCGCAATTTTTGTGAATCGGGCCATGTACAGAAATGGGAAACTAACATTGAACATCAGTAATCCAAAAGGGCAGACTTCCCTTCCTGTAAAAGGTATTTACAGAGAGACTGAGACCTCAGAAGCCATAAACTTCACTCGTACTTTTGAATTGTCCGGAACCCCGGAAGAAACCCTGGTCATGCATACCGAAGGTGTTTACACTATGGGAGTGACCCTTAATGAAGGTAATGGTACTCCTGATACCATTTTCTTTGCCGATGGTATTTGGGGAGTGGATATTGCACCCGAAGAAGGGGCACACCAGGCAGATATTTTCCAGAATTACTTCTCCAAAGAGGCCAGTCACCTGCAACTGGAACGCGGTATCCGTATAAGTGGTAAGCTATTCCAAAAATTTGCCTGGTACAGGGCCCTGAAAAATACTTTTGAAGGTACAGACCTTTCAGAATTTCAGAATTTCAACCTGCGAGCCTATGCTTCACAGGCTCTGGAAATAGAGGTAGTGTTGGTAGATCATACCCGTTCATGGGATGAGCAACTACGCACCACTATCAAAACAGGACCGGAACAAAGAGAATACCAGATAGATCTGGCTACCCTTACCAACAATAAAGAACGCTTAAAGAATATTGCTATGGTCGTTTTTATCGCAGAAAATCATTCAGGGCAACCTATTCCGGTTGTATTGGAAACAGACCGCCTGTACTTTTCTCCGGAGAGCATACTGCCAGAACCTCAGGCCCCTGAATACCTGGAGCCTGCAAAGATATTTCCCAATCCGGTAACCTCCATATCTGCCCTTTCATTTTCCGTTGAAGCACCATTGGATTATACTTTAATGTTTTATGACCTCCAGGGCCATGTTATGCAACAACTCAATGGCAGGGCAACCGCTGGCGCTAACCAGGTAGATATTTCAGCAAGTTGGTTACCCCCCGGACTTTATCTGTATGAATTACGCTCAGAACATACTACCATTGGCCAAGGAAAAGTCTTTTTTCGCTAAACGAAGTAGCAGGAATCAAACCCGTAAAAGCTTTTGATTATTTGTACTTTTGCAGAAATGTGCAAAAGATGATCCCTAAAGATACTATTGTGGCCCTGGCAACCCCTTCCGGCGCCGGCGCTATTGCTGTAATACGGGTTTCCGGAGATGACGCCATTACCAGAGTAGCCGGTATATTTCGACCCATTCGCGATAAAGACCTGATTACCCAAAAGAGCCATACCCTGCATTTAGGACATATTGTAGATGGCCACAGGGTACTCGACCAGGTGCTGGTATCTTTATTTAAAGCACCCCACTCCTATACCGGAGAAAATACCGTAGAGATCTCCTGTCACGGGTCTCCCTACATTCAGCAGGAAATTATACAACTGCTGTTACGTAAAGGTAGTCGTGCCGCCCAGGCCGGCGAGTTTACCCTGCGTGCTTTCCTGAATGGCAAACTCGACCTGAGTCAGGCAGAAGCCGTAGCCGATCTTATCGCATCAGACAATGCCGCTTCCCACCAACTGGCCATGCAGCAAATGCGGGGTGGTTTTAGCAATGAGATCAAAAAATTACGGGACGAACTCCTTAATTTTGCCTCCCTTATTGAGCTGGAACTCGACTTTGCCGAAGAAGATGTAGAGTTTGCCAACAGAGAGCAGTTTCGCGAACTGTTGCAACGTATTCACACCGTGCTCAAAGGGCTTATCGATTCCTTTGCCGTAGGGAACGTACTAAAAAACGGGATCCCCGTGGCCATTGTAGGCGAACCCAACGTAGGGAAATCTACCCTGCTCAACGCACTTTTAAATGAGGAGCGGGCCATTGTAAGCGATATTGCCGGCACCACCCGCGACACCATTGAAGATGAGATCAGTATTGGCGGCATAGGCTTCCGGTTTATTGATACTGCCGGTATTCGCGATACGCAAGATACTGTTGAAAGCATCGGGATCCAAAAGACCTTTGAAAAAATCAAACATGCAGCCCTGGTACTCTACCTGTTTGATGCATCTGCCATCCTGCAAAACCATCACAGACTTAACACGCTGAAGATCGAGATCGAAAAGCTTAAGAACCAATATCCGCAAAAACAACTGCTGGTCGTAGCCAATAAAATCGACACCCTTTCTCCTGAGGCCGTAGAACAAATAACTGGTACCATAGAAAACCTTCTTCCCCTTTCTGCCAAAACCGGCCAGGGGGTTGATGTGCTTAAAGAGCAATTGCTAAGCCTGGTA
The DNA here is from genome assembly GCF_037646345.1 of Ascidiimonas aurantiaca. NCBI lineage: Bacteria > Pseudomonadati > Bacteroidota > Flavobacteriia > Flavobacteriales > Flavobacteriaceae > Ascidiimonas > Ascidiimonas aurantiaca. The sequence continues at coordinate 25,276 of NZ_JBBEWR010000014.1, forward strand.
AATACAGGTGCCCTGCGCAACAACGAGACCATCATCACCAATTCCCGTCACTACGATGCCTTACTAAAAGCCCTCGAAGAGATCACCAAAGTACAGCAGGGTATGGACGATGGCCTGCCCGGCGACCTGCTCGCTATTGATATTCGCCAGGCCCTTTACCATTTTGGTGAAATTACCGGAGAGATCACAACCGATGATCTCTTAGGGAATATTTTTGCTAATTTTTGTATTGGGAAGTAATTACATTTCTTTTTGGTTAGTTAAACCCTTCTTTTGTTGGTGTTGACAGGCTTTTTACATAAAAGACACCAAGCATTATAACCAAAATGTTTAATGGTTAGAAGTTCCGGAGGAGCAACGGCAAGCAACAAGGCAGTAACAAATGTTGTTGCTGATAATGACATTAAACCTACTTGGAAAAACGTGTTTTCCAGGTAATAGCGATGTAAGATTAGATGATTATTACTCACAATTAGGAAATGAGTTTCTGGGCTTAAATAAAACGTTAAAGAACAATCATGAAATTGAAGTAAGGCTAACAATCCAACAGCAACAGCAATTCAATACATTTTTTGGAGTCTTTGCAAACCAAATACATCAACTTATAACCCGAAGAGTATATTGCAACCATTAGACAATTAGGCTTAATTGCATTTCGGTTAATGATGCTATTTACAGCATTTCGTATTATGGAATATAGTGATGTCAATCAGATTAAAGAATGTGAGGATGTCGATTTCCAAAATGCGCTAACTATTATTTCTATTTTGGTAAAACACAGTAGTAAGGTGTTTAACGATTTACCTATTGAACAAAAAGCGGTAAAGCGCCTAAATCGTAAAGAGAGTTTTTTAGAAAGCTTGCCAAAGCAATTCAGTAGGCAAGATTATTTAGATTTAGCAACCAAACAAAACATCCCTCATAAAACAGCAGAAGGCTACATTACCAAATTTGTAGAAGCAGGATTAATACATAGAGAAGCACATAATAGCTACTCTAATTCTGCAAAATTATAAGTAAAGGATTTCAAGGATTTAAGGATAATTAGAAAGTGCTTATACTTTAAATACTTAAAATCCTCATTTCCCTTATTTGTCATCCTGGGTTGTCACATTGAGCCTGTCGAAATGTTGATTCAGGATCTAATATTAGAGTGTAGTTTTCGTGTTCACTAAATCACAATGTTCATTGTCACTGAACACTTAAAAATAATAAACACTATAACTGGCATAACGTTTTCAATAATAAACTTGAAATTAAAAATTTCTTACGGAAAACCGTATCAATATTAAAGTGTTAAAAACTACTTTTATTTTTCTATTTGCCTTTTAGGGTTCTTTGTTTTCTTTTCTTATTTTTAAAAGCTAAAAGTATCCCTAAAGACAGTTTAAGCAATAGCAAATTTTACGATACTACGGTATGGTAAGGTGGGCTCTTGCTCTATTTTAAAATATAATGAAATGCAATTACAGGTAATTCAAAATAAAATATATCAAGTGCGAGACGAACGAATTATGCTCGATTTCGACCTTGCTGAATTGTATCAAGTGGAGGCCAGAGTACTTAAACAAGCTGTAAGAAGAAATCTGGATAGATTCCCACAAGACTTTATGTTCGAACTTACAAAAGAAGAGTACGATAACTTGACATCACAAAATGTGATCTCAAGTCATGGAGGTCGTCGTTATATGCCTTTTACCTTTACTGAACAAGGAGTAGCAATGTTATCAAGCGTGCTTAACAGTAAAAAAGCAATCGAGGGAAATATAGCAATTATTAGAGCCTTTGTAGTGTTACGTCAACATCTGGCAGATTACAAAGACCTTAAAGAAGAAATTGCTAAACACGAAAAGCAAATGAATACCAAATTTAAGGATATAAACCAAGCTTTAAATTACCTCTTAAACAAAGATCAGCAACAAACACAACAAGCCAATAGAAAACAAATAGGCTATAAAAAACAAAGAGACAATTAACTTATGGAACTTAAACCAATCAGCCATTTTTATAATAAACGCATTTATGTAATACCAGATTACCAAAGAGGGTACAGTTGGAAGACAAAACAAATTTATGATCTATTAAACGATTTAAAGCACGCCAACCAATTAGAGTCAGATCACTACACAGGAACCATTACCATTCATAAACAAGACCAAGATGAATTAATAGGAATGACTAAATACAGTATGTATCATCTGGTAGATGGTCAGCAGAGATTCACCACCATAACGTTGATTCTAAACTATCTATTAAAAAAATTAGGAAGTCAACCAGATTATGCAGAAGAGGTAAAAGAAAAAACAGCTAATTATATTATTAATAAGGGCACATACTTATTTCGTTACGAAATAGACCAAGTAAGCCAAAACTATTTCCATTCAGTAATTTTAGAACATCAAAGTTTATCCTCGCCAGACGAAAACTTGTACACCTTTAACCTAAAAAATGCAAAAAGGGATATAGCTGAATATTTTAAACAACCACATGCAAAAGACAAGGAGCTGGAATATTTAATGGCTATTGAAAACCGCTTGATGTTTAATGAATATATTGTCAAAACAACAGGCGACATTGGTGTAGTTTTCGAAACAATGAACAATAGAGGCATTGGACTGTCAGATTTGGAAATTGTTAAAAACCGTTTATTGTTTTTAGCTACTAAAATAAAGATTGAAGACGAAGAACACCTTACCAAACAGGTCATAGACAACATCAATCAGAAATGGGCTATTATCCTACGTAACTTAACATTGCCACATCAAACATTAGACGAAAACAGCTTTTTAAATAACCATTGGACGATCTATTACGGCTGGACAAAAGATAACCAAGCCAAAGATCAAATTTTAAATAAAATATTTACCATTGAGCAAATGGTAAAAGACCCAATAAAAATGCAAAAAGATATAGAGGCTTATGTTAACTCATTAGCAGTAACATCCTTGCATTGGAGGTTTATCAATTACCCAACTGAAAAAGGAGCATTTAAGGAAGTAGATAATAATAACTTACGAAACAAAATCAAAAAGGCTTTTGAAAAATTAAATAGACTTAACAACAGTACGGTAAGACCACTATTGTTAAGCTTTATGGGCTTGATGTCTAAAAAGCCTACCGACCTTCTGGAGATGGCGCAATTGGCAGAAGTATTCAGCTTTAGATTGTTCTCAATGAACAGAAAACGTTCAGATACGGGTAAAGCAGATATCTATCGGCATTGTTCAGATTGGCATAATGATTACACAAATGACGAGATGATTGCGCACGCAAAATTTTATTTGGCTTGGTACATCGATAACCATGGTGATTGGGATAGGTTTGAATATGAAATCAACGAATTGTTTGATTCCTCAAAAAAGCAGGGTTATTATTCGTGGGTTGGTTTGTCCTATTTCTTATACGAATATGAAGAACACTTACGAAAAAATCAAGATTCAAAATTGTCTTATGATTTTGTAAGTAAAAAGACCAAAAGTGTTGAGCATATTATACCACAAGCTTACCAAGAGTTTTGGGAAAATGAAATGGAAGCTATTAAAGACGATGAAAAAGAAGTTAAAAGGTGTTTGCACTCATTGGGCAATTTACTATTGATTACTACTGATAAAAATTCATCGTTGAGAAATTCAAGCTACGAAAATAAACAGAAGCAATACTATTACGGATCATTTTCCGAAATCGAAATTGCCGATAACAACGACGATTGGAACCCCACAAGTGTAGTAAATAGAGAAGACGAATTGCTGAAATTCATAAAAAAGAACTGGAAAACAGCAGATTGGTTTCAAGATAAATACCCCAATCCATATTACCAATCTCAAGAAGAAGATATTACTGATGAGATAGATGATGATTTAACAGAAGAATAATAAAGTAAACTAACAGTTGTAAGTGCCAATGCAAGAACTCTTAAAAACCAACATACTCAATTTTAAATGGCCAAGTAGTACGCCTACCATATACTTATCATTGGAGGATATAGAAGAAAGCCATCCAATTCATTGGTCAAAGTTTTCAAAGCAGATTAAAGAGGCGTTTCCTGATACAGATTTATCTCAAGTAGAACATATTTACACTACGTTTACTCAAGAAATACCCAATGCACCAAGCATTAAAATAGACTTGACAAAAGGTAAAGAACTACGCATTTACAAGCAATTCTTTAAACACCAATTAAAAACCTATTTTTTAGAAAAGGGCTATATCGTAGTCAAAAACTTTGTGCGTGATGTACAAGTCTGGATGCCTTCAAAAAAAGGAAACACTACAGACTATAACCTTTATTATAAATTCTCATTTAAGATACAGTTTGCAAAACTTACAGACTTACCAGAGCTAATTGTCTCTTATGATGGGACTTCAAAAGTACTAACAAAGTCAGTTCAGGATATTGAGGAAACAGAATATATTAAACGTTGTGTATATGGTCAAAAGACGTTTAATTACCAAATGGACCGCGATACAGAGGATAAAGAAGGCTTTTATAATAGCATAGACTTTAGTCAAGCATTTCCAATATTCAATTTACAACTCGCAAGAGCGGTAAACATACCAATTGAAGAACCAGAAAGACCAAAAAACAAATATCAAAAGTACGTAACACTCATTACTAATTTTGCAGAAAAGTATTTGTTTTCAGAAGAGTTCAAAGCCCTATTCCCTTTTAAACAAGATGCCTTTATAGATGTTGCTGGCAACCGTATTAATCATATAAATCCCAACTTGCGATTATTGGAGTTTGGCAAAGACCAATATGGTAATAAGAAAACCCATTTAGTGCCTAAAAAGTCAATGAATATGTTGACGCCTTACAGACGTCCTAAAGGTCCAAATATTAAATTCTTTTTTATATATCACACTTCACATAAAGAAGGAATTAAATCCTTTTATAGTAACCTAAAAAATGGTGTTGAAGTAACAGACTCAAAGAAGAAATACTTCCACGGTATTGAGTCGTATGTAAATATTAAAGTAGCAACATCTAAAGAACATTTTATAGAGTTTACTAATGAAAACGACCCTATCCCAGAAATAATTGAAAAGTTAGAAAGCTTAACCTTCGACCACGATAATATAAAATACGCAGCATTTTATTTAAGCCCATTCGATAAGTTTACACCAGATCCAGACAACCGCGAAATTTACATCCGTATTAAAGAACTGTTTTTAAACGAAGGCATAGTTACCCAAGTCGTGGATTATGAAAAAATGGTCGTCAATATTGAAAATCAATACAACTTCCAATTCTCATTACAAAATATGGCATTGGCTATCCACGCCAAATTAGGTGACGCACCTTGGAAGCTGGCAGTAACCGATAAAAAAGAATTGGTAATTGGTGTAGGTGCATTTACCAATCAAGGAGAAAACAGAAGATATATTGCAAGCGCATTTAGTTTTCAAAACAATGGCTTGTTTAGAAAATTTGAATACTTCAACCAAAACGAAACAGAACTATTAGCTGGGAGTACAAGTACAGCAATTCGTGACTTTACATCAGTATCAAAAGCCGATAAAGTAGTTATTCATTTTTACAAGGAAATGAGTTATGAAGAACTCAAACCGATTAAAGAACGAATGAATAAGTTGGATTTAAAAGTGCCATTATATATACTAAACATCAACAAAACAGAATTCGAAGACATCATTGCCTACGATTTAAATTGGGATAACAAACTAATGCCGATAAGTGGTACATACATTCGCATTGCCGAAAATCAGTTTTTATTGTTCAATAATGCACGTTATCCAAGCGACCGTTTTTATTCAGACACCGATGGTTATCCATTTCCAATAAAAATAAGTAGTCCAGATGAAGATGCTTTTGAAGATGTTGAGGTTATTGAAGAGTTACTAACCCAAGTGTATCAATTCAGTAGGTTGTATTGGAAATCTTTACGTCAACAAAATGTACCAATTACAATCAAATATCCCGAAATGGTTGCGCAAATTGCACCTCGTTTTAATAATGGCATCCCTGAAGATGCTAAAGATAAATTATGGTTTTTGTAAAAGACAATGAATGAAATTCATCAATACTTAAAGGAGTTTAAATATAAAACAAAGAAGAAGTTCTTTGATCAATACAGCTTTAATCATTTGAAGTTTAATGATTTTCAATGGTTGAATTTTGCATTAATAGAGGAATCTTTAGATAGTGGAGATAATTTATTTATAGGGTCCTTTAATAAAGAATTACCATCACTCTCAAAATTTCCAACCGTACTTTCTGTAGCTATATCAATGTTCTTTAAGAATTATTGTGATAGTGAAATGTCATTTCAAAAAGGAGATATTATCCAAAAGAATAGACAAAAATTCAAAATTATTAGCAAAACAGATAAAGGGTATTGGGTCTTTGGCGGTAAAAAAAATCAAGAGTATAAAAAATTAGTTAAGCATTGCAGTATTAAAGAATATTCTGTAGTTACTACAGGTCTTTCAAGTAGAAAAGTGAAAACGGGGCTTAAAGAGTACAAAGAGTTTTACAATAAATTGTTTTCAATAGAATCAGAAGTACCTTCAAAATTCAAGTATAAGTCTGCAATTGTACTTGTTAAAAAAGAATTCGAAAAAGAAATAAAAAACCAGAAATATCTAAAAGCTGATATAAAAAAATCCATTCCAATGAGGTGGATTACAACCAAAGGAAAAGAATATTGGAAGGACTTACCCATTGAACCTATGATTTACTGCGTTCCTGATTTTGAAACATTGGAAGAATATGTTCTGGATAAAGGTATTGAAATTGAAACATTGGTAGTAATTGGCAAAAACAAATATAAAGAAGAACATGGAACCAACATAAAAAGAGCGGTTAGAGAAGGAGTTATCAAGAACTGCATCATTTTGGGTAGCGAAGAATTACAAGATAAAGCAGGCCAATTTTTAAAATGGAATTGGACCTATCCTGAATTTGCATATTTAATGAAACACCCTTATGGGGAAATTACGGTAGCCAACATACAAGACCAACCTTTTGAGCAAGCCTTAAAGAGTTTCATTGACTACTTGTCTAAATTGGAAAAACAACACGGTATTTCGCTTAAAAATATTAAAGGTCTGCGTAAATTCTTATATGCTTTAGTTTTAGCTAAACAAGAAAACAGTAGAAACCTTACGCAGTTGGAATATGTCAACCATCTTATTGGTAAAGCTACTAACGAAACAATCTATGAAGAGTTTTATAACCAAAATTTAGAGCCATATGAGGTTTTGGAATATGTAAATCCATTAATTCAAAACATCTTTGATTGTTTCAATAATGAGAAACTCAAATTCTTGGAACGACTCAACTTTGTGAAAGTATTGATTGTGCCAGAAAAACTCGTCGATAATTGGAAAGAAGAGCTTCAAACTACATTTGGTACAATCTGTTCTTTTAAGGAATTTATGACTTTTCAGCATAAGTTTGAAGAAAGTAAAAACGTTTTTGTATTGAGTTTGTTCGGTAACGGAATGAATCAAGGAGAACTTATTGAAACAGCGGCTAATACAAAGCATAATTTCAACTTTTTGGCATACCCTGAAGAAGCAGAGATAATTGAGTTATTCAAAACGAATAGGAAGAACAACCTACTTAATGAATACAAATCTAAAGACAGGAAAAAATTGTCTGGTATTAAATTCGAAATCCCTGTGAATAAGATTGAAATACCTAAATCTCTTAAAGAAATAATGGATGAGTTATACGATAGGCAGGATAGAAAATCGTATGATTATGAATATGAGTCTCAAGGTCAGGTAAACTATAAGGTATGTTTTGAAGACCAAGCAAGCCCTATTGTAATAGATGGTTCAAAAACTGTTTTAATGCTAAAAGGAGAAAATTGGATTAAAACAAAAACCTACAATTTAGTAGCTGGAGACACAGTTAGAATTTACAATAACCTTTCAAAGGAAAAACTGTTTGAAATAGCAGCAGGCGAAGATAGTAATGGGCGTTTTGCTGAAATTATTGAACTCTCTCAACTCTGGAAAACAGAGCTTCGTAGTTATTTTTCCTCTAAAGTAATGAGTAATAAATATTATGAGACTTCAGATTTATTAAAGGATTTAAGAACCAAAGGAGCTACTATATCAAATCCAATTACTGTAAATAAATGGTTGGACGCATCGGATAAGGAGCGGTTTCCTAACGATTCAAAAAATGTAATGGCAATTAAAACTTTAATAAATAGCGAGGTACTAAATCAAAATTTTGACAAAGTTCTTAAAGTAAGAAGTTTTTATAGAGGTGTAATGATTTCTTTAGGAAGAGATTTGAGTGATGATGTTATGGACTATGTAAAATCAAGAGGCCTATATAAAGGTCGAATTTTATCTAAATTCAACGAAGATGAAATTCAATCCTTTATTCATAACGCAGCACCAATTAAAAAGATACAAAGCATAAAAATCACAGACGATGAAGAATCCAACTGGTGAAATAGATTATAAAGCAAGACAAATTTTTCAAAATCGGATTAACCGGGGAATGATTGGTCCAGGTTCAGATACGTGGGGCTTGCCTGATGAAGAAGAAATAATTTCCGATTATCCGCTTCTACGATATTTTAGTGGTGTTTTGTTTCCAAATAAATCAGTATGCCCTACTCAAAGTGCACAAGATGATGCAGATGGAAATAGTGATGGATTAGAAGATGATGTAGATGTAAATGAAGAAAATCCTGAAATTGAAGAAGTTGACATTGAAGAAAAAGACGTCACCGATAAAACCGTTACAACGAAAGAGGAGTTCAATTTAAGTACAAACAGTTTTTTTCCTACCAACATAGGAGTAACAGTAGCAGTTGAAAAATCGGTTAATGAAATTGATGTAGAATTTTCATTTGGTTTATATCAACAACCTAAAAATGAAGAACTAAAAATTAAAATACCAAAAGCAGGTTACGATTCATTTTTTGAGGAAAGTATTCCATATCCTCTACCTTTTAGAAATATTCTAAAATATAGTGAGGATGGGTTTATGTATTTAGAAAGAGAACTAAAAGGAGAACAAAGAAGACCTCAACGTGCTAATGGAGAATATGGTCAGTATGATGAATTTAAGAGGACACAAAATTTAACAAGGCAAACAGAAGAAGGCGGCTATTTTTCAGCCTACTATTATATAGGGTATTTAGACAAGTTGTTAAGTCGCTCTTGGAAAAGGAAACAATACAATTTTAAATTGAAAGTTCCTGTTGTAAAATCAACACCTATACCAGAATATTTTCAGTTTGAAGATGAAATTTTTAAACATACAAGGGCAGGATATAATATTAAGATATTTGAGGATAGTAGGGCGAAATACATAAAGGTTCAATTAGTAAACTTATCTGATGACCATCCTGCTAATAGGTTTTCCAATAGGTCTGAAAATTTAAACTTGAAATCCTTATTTCAAGGAAAAATAAAAGTACGTTCAGAGAAGCTTATTGAGTATAAGGACAATACGCTCTCAACATATACAGCAGGTGATGATATTAGAGATTTTGAAGCAGAAGAAATTGAGTTCATCTACAGAAATATTAAGAGTTATGGCATTGGACACAATTGCTCTGTAAGTTGGGATATTGAGAACAAAACCGTTGAAACAACATTCCTTCCACAACAAGATATTAAAGACGTTATTAATGAGTTTGAAGATTCTTCATTAGATGATTGTTTAGATATGAGAAACCTCTCAATCTGGGGTGTTTCCAAGGAGCAATTAAAATCCAATTTAAGACGCTTTGTAGTCAGTTATAAAGAATGGATAGAGAAACAATTGGACCAAAAAAGTAAATTATCTAAAAACGAACAGGAAATAGCTACACGTATTATCGACCGTCAGAAAGCCAATTACAATCGCTTAAATAACAACATAGATTTATTGGATAATGAGGATATTTATGAAGCGTTTAAATTGGCTAATACGGCAATGCTTGTTCAGTTTATTATTGCCAATGACAGTAAGTTGGGAAAATATGAAAAAGAGCTGCACGAAGTAGATAAAAGTATCAATGCAAATCACTTGGAGTTCTTTAAAAATTATGATGCAATAAAAGGATTGGGTTTCATTCCAAAGTATAGGCCTTTTCAATTAGCATTTTTGTTGTTAAGTATTGAAGAAATTGCCATACCTGAAAAAAGACAAGAAAATAGTACAGTAGACTTAATTTGGTTCCCTACTGGTGGAGGAAAAACCGAAGCCTATTTAGCAGTAGCAGCGTTTACAATTGCTTACCGTAGAATAAGTAAAAGCAAAGATTATGGTGGTACAACGGTTATGATGCGTTATACCTTGCGATTACTAACGGCACAGCAATTTGAAAGAGCTTCACGATTAATAGCAACATTGGAATTTTTAAGAGAACAAAAGGAGTTTACACACCAATTAAAAGATGAGCCAATAACTATTGGTTTATGGGTGGGTCAAGCCTCAACACCAAATAAAATTAGTGACGCTAAAAAGCTTTTGGATGACAAATACGGAATGGAAGCTGAAGCCTTAAAAGGAAAAGATGGAGACCCTTCAAAGAAAAATGAATTTCAAATAAGTAGTTGTCCTTGGTGTGGTACAAAATTAGTGTCTCAAGAGAAAAATGCAAAGGGTGAGCTAAATTGGAAATATGGCTTTAGGGTAAGAAGTAGTATTTTAAATATTCATTGTATAAACAGTAAATGCCATTTTCACAATAGCCTTCCAATTCAGGTAGTTGATGAAAACTTATATAGAAATCCCCCCACGTTATTATTTGGTACAGTAGATAAGTTTGCAATGTTAGCATGGCAAGAGGATGCACATAACTTTTTTAAGGCAAATATTGATGAAGGATTCCCACCGGATTTAATTATTCAGGATGAGTTACACTTACTTAATGGACCATTAGGTTCAATAACTGGCTTATTTGAATCTACAATTGAATTATTATGTAGTAAAAATGGTATTGGTCCTAAAATTATATCCTCAACGGCAACAACACGTAATACGCAATACCAGATTGAAAAATTATATGGAAATAGAACAGTAAACGTATTTCCACCTTCAGGAATTAATCACGATGATAGTTTCTTTTCAAGAGAAAGCAAAACCAGTAAAAGACGATATATAGGTTTTATGCCTACTGGTAAAACATCTATCGATACACAATTACAATTACTGGCACATTTATTCGTAGCAAGATTAGAAGTGCATAGGGATAAGGAAACAGAGACAAGAACAGACCCTTATTGGACAATAGTGTCTTATTACAATAGTTTAAAAGATGTTGGTAAAATCTATAACAAAATAGGTGATGAAATAACAACGTTTACATCAACTCTACAATATAGGTTAGCACAACTTTTTAACCCTTACGACGATTTTAAATTCAATTATTTAGGTATAACCAATAGAACAGAAGAGCTAACAAGTAGGGTGGAAAGTGCCAGAATTAAATCTGTTTTAAAAGAATTGGAAAAAGAGTTTGATACTAAAAACATTGTAACAAGTGAGCGAGGACATAAATACCTTAACGATGTAGTCGATTTTGTATTAGCTACCAATATGATTTCTGTTGGTATTGATATTAGTCGTTTAAATGTGATGCTTATCAACGGTATGCCAAAAAATATAGCAGAATACATTCAGGCATCCAGTCGTGTAGGACGAAAAAATAAAGGATTAGCAATTGCTTTATTAGACCCAAATAGGGCAAGAGAAAAATCATACTTTGAACATTTTGCTAATTTCCATCAAGCATTTTATAAATGTGTTGAACCATTAAGTATTACACCATTTACAGAAAGTACAATTGATAAAATGCTAACAACTGCTTTAGTAGCTTACATAAGAAATAAGTTAACTAAAATGAACGAAGATAAAGATGCATCAAAATTCGTAAAGGAAAACGCAAGGGAATTTAAAGAATTTGTGATGAGAAGATTTAATGAAGACATTCAGATGTTGGCATATTTTGATAACAAGTTAAACGATGTGGTAGATGATTGGTATAGAAGGGCAAATACAGAGGGAGATTTGAAATACAAAGCTTTATTAAAAAAGCCTTCCCAAAAATCTGAAGGTGATGTAGATTGGACGGTTATGCAATCCATGAGGGAAATAGATACAGATACATTCATTCAAATAAAATCAAATTTTTAAATGACAGTAAAAAGAAATAACACAGCTACTGACAATAAATATGTCAAGCTTCAAACTCGTAAAGTGTTGAGTGCTTATGGAGGTTCTGGTTCAATTATAGAAACACCATTTGGAGCTTTAATGATTGAAGATTTTGATAAATGGCCATTTTTTAAACCTGAATATAAAGATGGTGAATGGGTAGTTAATATAAATGGTTTGTTTCATGTAATAGATGAGAGATTATTGCAAAGGTTATCACATAAGGATGGTTTTGAGCAATTAGAAGCCTTCGTTTACGTTCCGGATAATGTATCATCATCAAGTCGAGCAGATATTCCTGAAACACCTGAAAATACTGTGAGTGCAGAATTTTTTCCTAAATGGTTTTATTGTAACAAATGCAATAGATTAAAGAAAATTAAAGAGTGGTGGGATATTTGGCAAAATGAGAAAACAGGAGCAACCAAAAAAGATTTTGCACCACCTAAATGTGGAGTGTGTTACAAAAATAATGGTAAAAAATATGCACCAGAATTAGAACAAGTAAGGTTTATTATGACTTCGCCTATTGGCAGGTATAAAGAAATACCTTGGGAGAGGTGGAATAAGGCAGAAAAGGAATCCAATGAAGAAGATACATCAAGTGGGACAATTCGATTAGATTATGAAAGCTTATGTTGTGATAATCAAGATTTACGGTATATAAAATCAAAAAAGTTTTCTGATATGGCTGGTATCAATATTAAATGTATGAATGATACTTGCGAACATAAAGGGCGTCAAGTTACATTGGCAGGTATGTTTGGTTTAAGAGAGCGTGTGTGGTTTTCAGATGAAGAGATTTTGGAGCGCCAAACAGAGAACAAGGAATTAAAAGTGTATTACAAACCAGTTATTCGAAGCAGTAATAGTGTGTACTACCCAATTTTGGTTACCAGTATATTTTTGCCTACGGATAAAGGTATTCGAACCAAAGATTTAGAAAAAATTGAAAAATGGAAAGAAAAAGGTAAAGATGCTGAATTTATTTTTGATGCACTATTAGAGGAGTATTCTTTAGAAGTAATACAAAAGTTATTGGATAAGGAAGACAAAAACGAATACATTCCAGAATTGGAATACCGCCTATATGAGTATAACTTTTTAGTTAATCATAAAGAAGATAAGTTTGAAGATAAAAGTCAGAATTTGATTTTTCAGAAAGAAAAATTAAAAACATTAATTGATTATGGTTTTGAACAGCTTATTGGTTTAAGAAGAATAAAAATGACTTCGGTACAAATTGGCTATACAAGACAGGAACCTTTGAGTAGTGATGACTTTTTTACGGAAATGGATGCTACGCAAGGCTTGATTGAGAAGAAATATACTTCAAAATGGAGAAGAATGACAAAGTACTTGCCAGCAGTAGAAAGCTTTGGTGAAGGCATTTTTATTAGTCTATCTAATGATAAAATACAAGAATGGGTAGAGGCAAGTGAATCAAATGGTAGATTTAAAAATAAAATAGACCGTTTACAAAATAACATCTTAAATCATGCTTATCGTTCTGTAAATCAAAAATTTGATACAGAAAACAGTAGGGAGCATTTAATTAGATTTTTATTGCTTCATACCTTATCCCACTTATTAATTAAGGAGTTAGAGTTTCTTTGTGGTTATCCTTCAACATCATTAAATGAAAGGCTATTTGTAGATGACACAAGAATGCAAGGAGTTTTGTTATATACAATCGCAGGGGCAGAAGGTAGTTATGGTGGCTTGGTGTCTCAAGCGACCGAAGAAAGAACGTTGAGGTTATTAAAATCTGCAATCCATAGAGCTACCGATTGTGCTTCAGACCCAATATGCTATAATACCGAAGATGGTCAAGGAATAGGAGGTTTAAATATGGCTGCTTGTTATAGCTGTACCTTAATTCCTGAAAACGCTTGCGAAGAATTTAATTCATTCTTGGACCGTTCATTACTAATTGATGAAGAATATGGGTTTTTTAAAAATTTAATAAGATAGTTTTATATGGGAAACACAATATACTTTGATGAAGCAGGAAATACAGGTCAAGATATGTTAAATCAAGACCAACGTGTCTTTGTTTTAGCGTCAGTAAATTATAATATTGAACAACAAAATGAGATAAAAAGTGATTTCGATTTAGATGGTGAATTACATTTTAAAAACTTAAAAAATAGTGGTGCTGGTCGTCAGAAAGTATTAACATTTCTCAATAGTAAATGGATTAATGAAAACCATATTTTTTTATCCTATACTAATAAAGGCTTTGCTGCTTGTGGCTATGTGGTAGATTTGTTAGTAGAAACAGTTTTTTATCATAAAGGCTATGACCTATACTTACAAGGTCGCCACATTGCTTATACTAACTGGTTATTCTATTTTGGTAATTTTTATTGGAACAAGCAATTATTTAAAATATTCTTGGAATCCTTTGTAGTTATGATAAGAACAAAGGAACAAGCAGATATAAATAATTTTTACACTCTGGCAAATGAGTTATATAATCAAATAGAAGAAAAGCTAATTCTTAAGCCTATTATAGAAAGCAAAAAACACATAGATGAGGTAATGACTGCAATTGATAAATTTTCGATTGATGTTACATTTTCTACTTTTTTAGTATTGAGTGATAAATGGTCCAAATTTTTAAAGGAGAAGATTGAAGTGAGGTTTGACCAGTCAAAACAGTTAGAGCATTATAATAAATATATTGAAGAAACGCTCAAATTGCAGGAAGCCGATGCTAAAACAATCGAAATAGGCTTCGATAATAGAACAATGACATTTCCTCATCAAATCAATTCTGTAAAATTGGTTGATTCAACAGATGAATTTGGTGTTCAATGCGCAGATTTAATAGCAAGTGCATTGGCGTTTGCCTATAACAACGAAGATGGTAAATTTCAAAAGTTTTCAAATCAAATAAAAGAATCAAAACTCTTTCAGCTTTCAAATGCGCATAGTATATGGCCTACGGATGATGTATCACCAGAAGCATTAGGCTTAACAGAAGGTAAGGGAATAAACCCACTTGATTTTTTAGCGATTAACTTTCCACAAGCGTTCAAATAATATAGAAATCATTTTTAATGTCTAATAAAAAAGGCCTTATACGAAAAGAACTATATGATTTAGTTTGGTCTAAACCATTAACAACATTAGCAAAAGAGTTAAATTTTGATGCCTATAATTTGCGTAAAATTTGTAAGCAACACAATATACCACTGCCACAATCAGGTCATTGGCAAAAGATAAAACACAAAAAAAATACGTCTAAAACTGCTTTCCCAGTAGATGTAGAAAAAGACAAAACAATAATCCTATTTCTTGATGAAAATGGTCATGTAGCATATAATTCACCAGGCAAAGTAAAAAGCAAACTAAAAACAGAAATTGAAACAAGTAAGGAATTGTTTTTAAAAGTTCCAGATAAACTCTCAAAGCCTCATAGATATATTATTGTAACCAAAGAATACCACAAAGCGGTCAAAATTAGAAACAAATCCAGAAACTGCAGTATGGAAATAGATGATACGAATGTATTAAGTATAAGCGTATCAGAAAATCTGTTTCCAAGAGCGTTGAGGTTTATGGATACATTGGTAAAAGTGATAGAAAAACGTGCTTATAGTTTTAATACTTTAAATCGCACAGAAATAGTTATACATGACCAAACATATAGGAATCAAACCCTTTTAAAGGCATGGTGATACCTAACCACCCTCTGCACTTTGTGTTTTTAATTATTTTGTGTAATCTCGTATATAGTTACTAAAAATAATAATCGTTTACTACCAACAAAAGTGATATGGAACCAGAGATTAACTACCACAATAAACAATTTAGAGTAGTTTTCAACTCCTCAGCAGGAGAAGTTGATGCAGGCTTAGTATTTACATACAGGCAAAACCGGCATATACTCACGTGCAGCTATGCAGGCGGTACTATTCTCCAGGGTTTTATTTTAGGCAAAATAGACCCGGCTAATGGTAATCTTGACTTTGTGTACCAGCAGATCAACTCGGCGGGGGTATTATCCAGTGGTACATGTCATTCGGTACCTAAAGTTTTACCATCCGGAAAACTCCAATTGTATGAAAGCTGGAAATGGACTTTTGGCCGTTCGGGTAAGGGAACCAGTATTTTAGAAGAGATCTAGTAGTCAGAGCCTGAAACAGGCCCGGACAACCCTTGAAGTGTTGGTATATATAGGCATGCTTAGTTTTCAGATTTTCAAATACTTAAAAGCGATATACTGTTTTCCTTGCTTTTTCTTTTACTGTGTGTATCTTTAGACAAATTTTGTCAGGTACAATTCTTACAGAGAGAGATCAATACGTTCAATACTAAGGCGGGCCTGCAAAAACACGAGCCTCTTTTTATACGAAGTAGTTTATAGCAAGCGGGATCCTTATTCCGTAAAAACTGGTTTGAATACAAATTCTCCTTTTTTTACAAAACACTTTACTTGGCAGTCTATTTTTTTCATAAGCTGAGGTTTTAAGGGAAGCTTACAGCATACAAAGCATCATTCCCGGTACGTTCTTAAGGAGAATGTCAAAATGACAATTTTTGTAGGATACTTTTACAAATACGATGTATTACATCTCTTAAAATACCGAAAAAATGACAGTTTTTTTAAATATTTTAACAGAGAAAATGACACTGCCTGTTTTGGTATTCAAATTGTTCAGAGATATTTAAGAGTTGTAAATGACTCTGTGATTTTAAAATTATGTTGAACTTAAATTTTTTAAATTATGAACAATTTAGTTTCTATTCCAAAAAATGGAAGTTTGGCAAAATCGACTCCAGACTTCCCCGAATGGTCCCGATGGATTGACAGTTTTTTCAGTTCAGACCTGCCCTCTGTATTTAATTCCGGTTTTAACACCGGCATTACTCTGCCCAAGGTAAATATCATGGAAACTGCAGATGCTTACCAGGTAGAGATGGCGGTTCCCGGAATGAAAAAATCTGATTTTCAAATTGATCTGGACAACCAGTTACTTTCTATCTCAACCGAGGTAAAGCAGGAAGAGGAAAATAAAAATAATGCCTATACCCGCAGGGAATTTAGTTATGCTTCCTTTAAGCGGACTTTCTCCCTTCCCGAATCGGTTGACGATTCTAAAATCAAGGCTTCGTATAATGATGGTATCCTGAGCATTCATCTTCCCAAAAAAGAAGAGGCCAGGCAAAAACCCGCAAGAACGATCAAAATTTCATGACAATAGTAATGGTAAGGGCTGTAAGACCAGCCCTTACTTTTTTATCAATACACCTGTGGTGTGGGGGTTGTGCCACGCATATAGTTCACAAAAAAATGAGTGCTACGGTTGAGGGTTTACTCGTATTATAAACAGTTGCCTGTGGCATACCCGGCATTTAGGTGTGTTAAGGTTATCGCATTTACATAACTCAGATCAAAAATCAGTTTCCTATCTGGTTAAATCTGCTCGTGTCTAAAGCATTGGGATTGGACGTGGAGATCTCAAAAATAGCATCGTTAAAATCGTTATCACCATCGGGTACCGAAATATCTTCAAAGGCAATAACAGTAGAGTTACAGGTGGCATCGTAGAAAATAATACTCTGTTGCTTTCCGCTCAGGTTATAGTCAATATCGGTATGTTGTGAATAGTACCCTTCGGTAATACTACTATTGCGCCAGCCGTTGGCAATTAAAAAGAAGCCTACAACAGTGCCCGGCTTAAAAGACCCCAGCAAACGCATGGTATTTCCCCGCACTAGTTCTCCGCCCGACTGTTCTGCAGAGGCATTGGGAAAAATGACAATTTTATCCAGCTTATCGGGGCTTGTAGGCTTATTTCCTTCCTGATAGGTATAATATCCCAGTACATTTTTATACCCGGCACCTTCATCAATAAAGGTTAAAAACAGATCGGTTTCTTCTTTTATCACAATATTCTTAATCGGATTTTCAAAGAGTTCGGGATGTGCTCTCATGGCATTTTGCCCGTCAGGTAGCACATTGGCATAAATATTAGGTAATAAGGTGCTACAAATTTCTTTATCTTCTTCGAGTCCGTCAGGTTTTCCGTTGTTGTTGTATGTGGTTATGGTTTTGTATTCATCTTTGGTACGTTTTCTCAATATTTTAAATCCGCCACCACCTTTGGCAATGAATACCCATTCGCCATCGGCTACAATATAATTGGCAGAAGCCCCTTCTTCGCCCATATCCCAATAAAATACAGGTTCTATATTCTTATCCTGAGAGGTAGGATGCGGTGAAATGGATATACCATCCGATCCGTTAGCGGCGTACACATAATCACTATCGGTACTAACACCGTTGGTGTTTCCTGCTACCAACATGCCACCTTTGGATTCATAAACGGTTTGTCCCGTGGTAACATCTACCAGTGCCACCCCGCCTTTTCCTTTGGCTATGTATAGCTGATTGGTATTAATGGGTGAAAACTCCATAGTAGATTTTCCCCTATAGGTCTCTACTACATTTTGATGCCAGATTTCACCAATGGCATAGGTAGAGGTCGTAAGCCCCTCTTTTACATCGGCTACTCTTATTTCTGCGACATCTCCTGTTACCAAGCTTACGATTTTTGAACTATTGGCAGTACCGTTTACAGACACATATTTGGCATTACTGTAACTTTCTGAAGCTACGGGCGACAAGGTATTCTTGTTTAACTGTACCGTTCCTCCATGTGTTTGACCGGAAGTGACGTAAAGATAATTGTCTGTTACGGCAATTCCGTTAGCAGATGCCGAAACACCGGCACCGTCAATAATGTTGGAAAGATTTACCCGTTCAAAATTTTCAGTAAACAAGCTGCCATCGGTACTTAATTCATATAACTGTGCCCCGTGTACAGCATCAGACATGGCAAGCCATACTTTAAGGAATGAAGAGTTATCTGTAAAACCGGAACTTACGGCGTTGATATCTGAATTTAAAAATGTTGCCTGACTTATTATGGACGGAAAATTGGGATTGGAAAGATCAATGATCTCAACGGCTCCCAAATGGGTATTTCCCTGCCGGTGGTAACTTACATAAGCCTTACTGTCAGACAGGGCAATATGCGTAGCACTTAAGGTTTGTCCGCTTACCTCCAAAGGAGCAACTTCTGCCACATGCTCCCAGTAATACAGTTCTTCCGTACCGCTTCTGCTGCCAGATGCCATAGGGAAGCTCTTATTGGTAAGACCGGGAACTACGGGGGTAATAGTAGCTGTTCGGTTTACATAGGTAATCCGTTTGGATAATCCCGAAGCATTATTATTTATCTGATACGGCAACTCTTCTACTTCGGCAATCTCTTTCATTACTACTTCATCCATAGCCTCGTCAGGCGCACTACAGGCCATGAAAAGACCTATCATTAATACACTGCTTCGTTTTAAGTATTGAAAAGCAACAATTTCTTCAAGAGCCTGTACGCAATTTGCTATTAGGCTCTTCCACATAGGTAATGCAGTAACTTGCGGCATACCTAGATACTTTAATTTGAGGTGAATATTTTTTAACATGCTTTTTGGTTTTTAGCATTAATAACTTTCCAAAACTATGGGTTAACAGGGTAGATTATACCTCTTTTTCGGTAAATGAAGGGGTATGTACCCTTGAATGGTAACTTTTTACAAACCGGCTCGTTTTGCCTGAATAGATGATTTATAGGGATTCCAGGGATCTTCAAAAGAGCGCTTAAAGAAAAACTCTTTGTAATAGGCCACGGTTCTTACCAAACGCAGATAGATGCCTGTATAAATGGTCATTAGAGATACGTAAGGCCATAAATACCGCTCTTCTTTTCTTCTCTCTGAAAAAATATAAGTGCTGTACATCTGAACGTATGACATTATAAAATACAGGGTAAAATTCATGGGGATCACAAATTGTAACTGACTGGTGTAATTTACAGCCATATCTATAATATAGATCCACCATAAAATATCAAGTACTACGTTGTAAAACACATTTTCTGCCAGTGAAAAAAAGTTCGACCAGCTAAAATGGGCATGAGGAAAGTAAATATCTTTGTGTTTTCTTAGTCTGAAGCGAATGATGGACTTGTCCCAGCGTAACCGCTGTTTGGTAAGTGCTTTGAAAGTTTCAGGTGCACTGGTTAAACAAACAGCTTTGGGCTGAAAGTAGATTTTGTATCCTGATTTTCTGATCTTCACGGTAATATCGCCATCCAGACCGGGGCCTATATCCCAACCGCCAATACTGTCAATAACATCTTTTCTAAAGGCGCCAAAGGCTCCAGATATGATTTTGTAGATGCCTAAATATGAAGTAACGATCCTCCCAACCGAAACGGTTTTTAAATATTCTATAGCCTGGAGTTTGGCACACAAACTGTCTTTGTAATTACGCACTTTTACGTTCCCTCCTACAGCTCCTATTTTGGGGTCCAGATAAAACGGGATCAGCACCTGTTCTATAGCATCACTGTCAAAAGAGCTGTCGGCATCCAGGTGTATAATGTATTTACCTTTGCTGTACCGCAGTGCCATGTTGGCGGCAGAGGCTTTGCCTCCGCGTATCTCGTTCCTGATAAACATATCGATAAGCCCCCGTTTTTCGAGATTTTTCCCGATAATGGGCGTATCATCATCCGAGCCGTCATCTACAATGATCAATTCAAAATTCTTAAAAGTCTGTTCTGCCAGGGAACGGGTGAGTTTATACAAATGTTTCCCTTCGTTCTTACCGGGAACAATTACAGACACAAATGGGTTCTCGGTAAATAATTTTCTTTTCGCCTCAGCAAATTTTTGCCTCCTCCTTTTTTGAGTAAGCCCGTAGATACCGGCTACGATATAATCTAACAAAATGTAACGGGTAAATTCAAAAATGACGAAATACCAAAACACTCGTATAAATTTGTCGATACCTACAGCAAACCAATAGTTTACGTATTCGGGTAATATGTTGTGAAGGCTTAATAGCATTAGTTTATAAATTGATGAATTTCGTTTTCTGCCTCAATTTTTTCATAGGTGATCTCTACCATTTGTGTGCTCTCTTTTAAGTTGTCACTCAATAATTTGGTGAGGTTGTACTGAATGTTTTCTAATCGCTGCAATTTATTTTCCCTGGTATGGGGTAACAACATATAATGACAGTTATAACTTTGGGTTGCCAACATATCTGCATCGGTTAAATACGATTTTATGATATTGTGTATTTCCTGGGCCAGGTTACTCTTTACGCTGCTGTTAAGTAGCTGTAACTGTTCGTTTTTGATATGCACTTTTACAAAATAACTGTGCCCGCCGGTGGCTTTTATGCGTTCTATTTCCTGCCTTAGCAATATTTTGAATACAGGGATGCTTAAGTTCCCAATACCTTCCTGGCCAATCTCCCGGGAGGATTGGTTTGTATTAAGTATAAAGTCTTCTCCTTTTTTGGTTATACTGTAATTTCCAATGGTTTTTTCCAGTAATTCATCCAGTTGATGCTCGGTCTCACAATCTATACAAAGAGCTTTCATATCACTGTTCTGAAACTCGTGGTTACAACTGTTACAACTGTAAATAGTTGACGGTTTGTCATAATCTATACCAATGTGTCGCAATTGTTTATCGCATTTAGGGCACTCAAGGCCCTCCTGTGTTTTGAAATCTTTTTCAGGAGCTACATGCGCACATACAAAATGATGTAACATATCATGCGCCTTAATATCTATGGAATCACATTTGGGGCAGCTCTCCCTAAAATTGATATAGTTACCGGAACAGCTTTTACAGATATGTATATAATCTTTAAGGGTAAACGACAACAGTTTTTGTGTACTTAATTCTTCAAATGACTGTAATAAGGAGAGGGCCTCATCTGGTTTGAATAATAAAGACATAAAGGGAAATTCGTAACCTATAAGGCTTTGTCTTGAAGCTACAGGGGTAATGGTCCTGTTCCTTGTATAGCAATAGGCTAAGAATTTGTAATGTAAAAACTCCTTATAGGATGTATTCACGGGCTCCTGTAGTTGATGTATTCTTTTATGAATGGCATCTATACGTTGGGTACAGGTCCCTATCATATCTAAGGTAACCATCCCATCTGTATGCATCAGGATATTTTTGGGCAAGGGATAGAGCGCATTTACAAATATGGGGAGCAAGCCTGTTTTCACATCATCCCGGGTTCGTATCTTACTAATAATTTCTATGGCATTCTCCCGGTTATCGGTATCAATAACAAATCCGTCAAGGTATTCCAGAGGTTCATTCTTAAGTTCATTACTATGAGCTATCCTTAATAATGAATAGTCATCAATAAATATCTTTTTGGTATTGTTATTATACTTTAGTACGTTAAGCATGAGTAAAGGTTTTTTTCTGTTTTACAATGACATATAAATATCCTGAGGGAACTTGTGTTTCTTGTCGCCTTTTACATCAAAGATCACGGTTTCTTCAGTACCGTTCTCCAAATAATCATCATGTGAGAGATGTTTGTAATTTTCATGATCTACGGCTAGAATAATGGCATCAAACTCCTGTGTGGTAGCGCCTACTACGTCCAGTCCGTATGTGTTTTTTACTTCTTCCGGATCGGCCATATAATCCTGAATAACTACTTCATACCCTCGTTTTTGGAGTTCGAGGCATAATTCAGCCGTCTTAGAATTTCGTATATCGTTTACGTTCTCTTTGAAGGTAATCCCCTTAACGAGTACAGACACTTTGTTTTTTCGGAAACGCTTGTTGTACAATCTTCTTTCCAACTGTAAGGCAATGTGTTCTGTCATCCCCTCATTTACTTCTCGTACCTGTTCTAGGAGTTTGGGTGTAAACCTGTTTTCTTTAGCCTTTTCTATGAGGTAATAGGGATCAACACCAATACAATGCCCTCCTACCAGTCCGGGAAAATAGTTGTGGAAATTCCATTTGGTACCCGCGGCTTCCAATACTTCTTTGGTATTAATACCTAAAACGCTAAAGATCTGAGACAATTCATTCATAAGACCAATATTTACATCTCTCTGGATGTTCTCTACTACTTTGGCTGATTCGGCTACTTTAATGGAGGCTGCTTTGTGAACGCCGGCTTCTACCACACTCTCATATACATTGGCAATAAGTTCTAAGCTTTCCTCTGTACTAGCGGAAACTATTTTTTTGATTTTTGTAAAGGTGTGTTGGGTATCTCCCGGATTAATTCTTTCAGGAGAATAGCCTACGGTAAAATCTTTATTACAGGTAAGCCCGGAAATGCTTTCTAAAATAGGGATACACACTTCTTCTGTGCATCCCGGAAAAACGGTCGATTCAAAAACAACACAATCTCTTTTCTTAAGGTTGCGGGCCACCAGGGCTGTAGCTGACTTTAAAGGTGCCAGATCAGGCTTTTTGTCTTTACTTATAGGAGTGGGTACGGCCACTATATAAAATTTAGCAGCTTTAAGCCTTTCTTCTTGGATGGTGAATGTAATATCTTTGTTTTGAAAATCACTACTCTTCAATTCTTTACAGGGATCTTCGTGATTTTTTATTTGCATTACTTTCTCCGTGTTAATGTCATACCCTATTACTCTGAACTTTGAGGCCATGTGCACGGCCAGAGGCAACCCTACATACCCAAGACCCACTACGGCAATATTTTCTTCTTTGGCTTTTAACTCTTTAAACAATTGATCTTTACGATATACCAGCTTTGGATATTGATTAGAGAAAAAATGTGTGTTTTCTTTTTTTGTGACAACGTTCATAACTCTAAAATTTGATTTTATAACCATTTATTAGTACTAAAATAGAGGGAGATCTCTGTATTTTCACCTACTTTTAGACGGACTGTCTGCCTTGTGAAGACGAGTTGTATTTTTTTGCAGATAAGCGGTTTTCTGTTTTGGTGATAAAAAAAGCCTCAGAAAAAACTTCCTGAGGCTTTTGAAAGCAGGGGTATTGGCAAGGTTAAAATTTACCTACTTTTACTTTAAGGTTCAGTTTGTAATACCGGCCCCATTGGGGGATCTCTTCTTTGTTTACAGGAATGATCTCTGCAAGAATGTTCCGCTCGGTGGGCTCGTATTTTTTTTGAAATTCAGTCGGGGCCTCGTAGGTAGCTATATAAAGTTTGTTTATAATGCCTTTTGACAGGGTTTTATCAGGAAACTCTACATATACCAGGCTTCCTTCTTTAACGGTAGCAATGTCTTTCAGATCGAAATACGCCTTAATAAATACTTTGTTTACATCGTGTATGGTCATGACATTTTCGGTTTTATAACAGGCTTCCTCACTGTTTTTAAGGATCTGCCCTATTACTCCATTGATGGGAGATATATAGGTGCTCGCATAATTTGAATTACCTGCAGATAATAATGCCGGTGCCTGGCCCAGGTACTTTTTTTGAAGAGACAGCAGGTATATCTCATTTTGCAGGAGTTTTATTTTTCCTTGTAACTCAAATTTTTGGTTTACTACTTCATCGAGTTTGGTTTTGGTATATACATCCAATAACACGAGCCTGGTGATTTGTGCTTCCTGTGCTTTCAAAAGTACCAACTGCTCTTTTTGATGCGCCAACTGGATCTCTTTTAAGCGGATCTCTTTTAAAAGATCCTGAAAATCGGCGGCATTTTTCTCAGTTCGGTCCAAGTCTTTTAAAACAAGTGATGCATCACTGTCAAAATGATCCTGAAAATACCTGAAAAGTGTATCTCCGGCATTGACCCTCTGCCCTTCATTTATAAACATTTCTTTTACCCTTATGTCGTTGGTAAAATTTACATCTACCTTTTCCATGAGCATTTGTCCGTTACCGTATATCCAGGCAGTTTTTTTGTAAACAAAACTCACCAACCATATACACAGGGCTATCAGGATCAAAAAATACAGAACTCTGTCAAAATTTAGTTTCTTCTTTTTTGTTTTAGGCTCCTTAAGCGTTCGTATCACCGCTTTTCCTTCTTTGTATGTAAATTTTTTCATGGGACGATTTTTTTAAGTTCTTCATGTATCAGGTCTTCTACCCGCATATTTTCATTTCCTTTTTGAACCAGGGTAAAAGGTATTTTTTTACCGGTAAGGTATTGCTGTATCTGTAAATGATCCTCCCGGACGGCTATGGTAAAATGGTTTCCGGCCTGTAAAAAGTCATATTGAAAATCCAATGAATATTGGTTGCTTTTAGTAAGCAGTACCAAGGGTTTATTTTTTTCTTCTGTAAAAACATAAGGAACCAGCATATCCTGCAGCCGTTGTGAAGGGTATTGTTCAAAAAGGTGAGCTATAGTGTTGTACAACTGCCTTTTAAGCTGGATCATATTTTCAAGGATCGCAAACTGCTCTTCGGCCAGTTCCAGGATAAGGAGTCCGGTATCGTACGAGCTTAACTCTGATTTTAATACTTTTAAAATTCGTATGCGCTCAGAAATGACTTTCCAGTTTTTATATTGATTTTGCAGGTCTTTTAGTTTCTCATTATAGGTGTTTATATAGGTAATGAGATTTGAATATGCCCCGGCGCTGCGGTCTTTTTCCCGGGCTGCCAGAAGTTGAAGCTTTGTTTTTATAATTTGTTTTCGTTTGTTAAGTCTCAGAGGTGCCCTGAAACGAAAGCCAACAGAGGCAAAAACCTGATTTCGTGTAAATGAATAATTGAAATTTTGGTTAACATATACCGACAGGCTAAAGTTGTTAACAGGTTTGTGTTCCAGTTCAATATTCTCCTGTAAATACGGGGTGTTGTATATACTATTGGCCATAGATATACTATCTGTACGAATGGTAAACAAGGGTAGTTTTTGTAAAAAAGAGGTGGTAGAAGAAATACTGTCCTGTAACAGTTCATTTTCTTTTTTTAGTACTTCTAACTGGTTTTGAAGAATATGGATCTGATTACTTACGGTAATAAGCCGCTCTCTTTTTATTAGTTTTTGAACATACAGGGTGTTTAGAAAATCAAAATAGTTATTTTCAAAAGTCAAGAAAGATTCAAATAGCTCAATAGCTTCTTTGTTGGCAATATACTGGTAGTCTGTTCTAAACTGTCTTCGCCATACCTGCTTTTTTAACTGTTGGTCCTGTAGTTTTAGGTGTCGGGCCTCGTTTAGCTTTTGTTGTGCTTTGGTTCGGTTATAGGTAAATCCGTTTTTTAGGATGTTCCATTCAACCTCTGCTCTAAGGTTTAACCGGTTAAATGTATTGAATTCTTGATCAAACGCATCTCTAAAATTGTAATTGGAATTTGCTTTAAATACCAAACCCCAGTCTTTTTGGTATTCAGTAGCTTCTAATTCTTTTAACCGTATCTCAAAATGATTTGCATGAGTAGGGCTTTCCTGATAAAACTCAAAAGGGAATTTCTGTGAAGAAGAGGTATCTTCAAAAACCAGGGTTTGCCCTGTAGTCTGGTACAGGCTATCAGCTTTTACAAGTAACCCGTCCAGTACCTGCGCCTGAGAAGAAGCGCAGAAAACTAACATCCATATAATAAAAACAGTAGGTTTCATAGTCCAAAAGTAGGTTGGAAAACAGGGGCCTGTGTGTAAGAATAGTTTAAGCGCAACCTGTTGTAGATGAATGGCAGTATTCTGAAGTTAAAGTATTTGAAGAGACAAAATATTTTTTTACAAACAAAAACCTGTGACTATAAATGTGTTTTACAAAATGCTTTGAAAAAGGTAATGATTTTGGGAGTATGCGCATGGAGTAGTTTTCAGAAAAACGTTAAAGTTTTTCCATTTATTTTTTGTTATTGACGTTCGGAAACATAGGATATACAAGTGTTTCTAGCAAAAATATAGCAAAGAAAGAAGTAAAATCTTTCGTGTTAAATACGATTTAATTTTCAAAAAGTATATGTGTTTATTCTATTTTTGATAACAATAAAAACCAGATAAGTTATATCTAGCTATGGTTTATAAAAAAGCATCATTGTTTAACGAACGTATATATTCCTGTTCTATTTTCTTACCATATTAAAGGGTATAGAAAATGATTAGGCACATATAAATAAATGATGTTTAATTTACAAATGTTAAAATGAAAACCAGTTTTAAGTACAGATCATTATCCAGAAAAGAGTTACGGGCTGTTTTAGGAGGAGATTTCGCTTCCTGTGTAGCCAGTTGTGGAGGTGGTAAAACCGTATTATGCCAGGGCACTAATTGCATAGCAGAAGACAATGTAGGATGTAGTTCCGATCAGCAAAATGAACCTTGTAACCCCACCGATGTTTTACCTATTGGATAATAATACACAAAAGCCGTTTTCTAAACCCTCTATATCTCCAAAGGGCCAAAAAACGGCTTTTTACAGCCTATTTTTGATATGAATCACGTTAGATATATTTTAATCTTAATGGGGAGCCTGTTTTTTTTAGGAGCCTGCAAAAACAAC
Organism: Ascidiimonas aurantiaca; assembly: GCF_037646345.1. Taxonomy (NCBI): domain Bacteria; kingdom Pseudomonadati; phylum Bacteroidota; class Flavobacteriia; order Flavobacteriales; family Flavobacteriaceae; genus Ascidiimonas; species Ascidiimonas aurantiaca. The sequence continues at coordinate 52,730 of NZ_JBBEWR010000014.1, forward strand.
GCAACAAAAGAAATTAAAGAAGAAAAAGAGATGTGGGCCGTAGAGCTTGTAAAAAAGCCTACGCAGTCACCTACAGGAAGCATCCTACAACAGTCCAGTTATCGATATCGGGATAAAAACACCCTTCGGGGGGTTCCGCAACTGGATACCTTTGTATTCCAGTTTTTTTCACGGTACCGGAGCAAAAAAATTACTGAATTATACCAAAACGGGATCATCGATTCGGTAAAATTTCCAAGAGATAGTTTTAAACCCGGAAACTGGGCCCTTAGCGGGTACCGCAACGGCAAACAGGTAATACTGGTAGATACCAATAACAATTTTGATTTCTCTGATGAGACCCCCATAGAATTTGACAGAGAACTTAAAAAGGTAGTGTCTCACAATCCCAGTGCAAGGGATTCTTTTCCCTTTTTGGATATTACGTATTCTTTTTTTAATGGTAAAAAAGTAACCGACAGGGTGATGAAAATACGTCCTTTACCTGCAGAAGTATATTATACAGACAATAGGAAACACACATTAGAAGACTCTCTACAGTTAAAAGCGGAAACTCAGGAGTATCTTTTAGGAGAAATGACCATAGATGGTGTGGATCGTAAGGTCGCAGTCAGTGAATTTTCTCTTTTTGGCAGAAAAATATTACTTGCTGATGAAAACAACAGGTTTCCTTCACGAAAATCGCCCGACTATCGTTCTAATTTATATAAAGTTAAAGACACTTTTTTTCTAAACAACCGTTATTACCGTTTTGATAGTATAGACCCTTACTTTTCAAAGATCTATATCAGGGATCTGAAAATGAAAAGTAAGGAATACGGGTATAAAAAAGGTGAAAAAATGCGGAACTATTCTTTCGAGCTTATGGATGGTACGGAAACTTCGATAAAGGCCCTGGCAACCTCCAAAAAATGGGTGATACTGGATTTTTGGGGTACCTGGTGCGGCCCCTGTAAGGAACTTACGCCCGATCTGATAAAAATGCATTCGGAATATAAGGATCAGATACACCTGGTAAGCATTGCCTTTGATAAAACTCCGGAGCCGGTAATTGACTATATACAAAAACACAAAATGGACTGGCACCACCACTATATTGAAGGAAATGCCAAAAGCGGAAAAGATAGCAAAGGGCTGGTAAAGGCCCTGCAAGTTGAAAGCTACCCTACCTTTATTCTTATTGATAAAGACCGTAATATACGTTACAGGGGTTCTGGAAAAGGAGCGTTATTGGCTATTGAAGAGCTTATGGCAGGTTCGTAAATTCAGAGAACAAAACCATATCCATATACACGAAAACTGGGAGTTGAGAAACAATGTTTCCCAACTTTTTTGCGCTTTAGAACGATGAGGCTTCTCTATAAAAGTAGAAAAAAGAACAGTAAAAGAATTTTTCCTTATGTGAGTAATTAATCACCAGATTGACCCTGAAACCCTTAGTACAAGCAATACAGTTACATTAGAAACTTATAAGAAACTTATAAGAAACTTAGAAGAAAAGATTGAATAAGTTACTTCAAAACACTCTTTAGAAAAATAAAAAAATTGCCAATAAAGGCTCACTTTCTTGAAAACAAATCTTATAGCATAACTTGAAATTGAGAAGTGTGATTCATGAATTTTGTACAAATTAATAAGGCTTTCAGAACAAATGTATAAATTTGCTTTAGTCAAGCGCCATAATAATATTTGCCTTTATATGATAAGTCTTTAGTATTCAAAGCCTTCTAAAGGCTCACATTTAGATACTTTTTGGGTCAATCATTAAATAGGTTAAAAGGCTTGATCAACATTTTTTAGTCGTATTAGTCTTTTGACTACTTTCAAAATAAATTGGACCAATGGTAAGAGAATTTCTCAAATCTTCAATTAATACAATCAGGTCTGCATTTTCAGGTGAAACATTGCGGAATTCTCCGTATGTGGCTACAATACTTATTTCTCTAATAGTATTCATAATAGGGATCAATTTATTCGTAGAATTGACGTCAGATGTAAAGGCAGAACTCATGGGCGATTTTGATAAAAGTGTTACAGACAGCTTTGTAGCGTTGCGCTCTCCAGAATTGACACGCTACTTTACTTTTGTGACCGACGTGGGTGATGTCAATGGATATTTGGTAATGCTGTTTATTACCACAGCATTAATTTATTATACATTTAAAAAATGGAAATATGTATTTCAGGTAATACTCGTGTTATTCCTTGCTACCATTTCAAATGTTATTCTCAAGCGGGTTTTCAACAGGGCCAGGCCAGAGATAGAGCATTTGGTTTCGGTAAAGACATTAAGCTATCCAAGCGGACATGCCATGAGCTCCATGGCATTTTACGGTTTCTTGATCTACCTGGTTTATAAGCTAAAAATACCTTTAATAGCAAAGACATTAACAATTTTTGTATTGTCCCTTCTTATCATTAGTATTGGGACTAGCAGAATATATCTAGGTGTACACTTTCCCTCCGATATTTTAGGCGGATGGATTGCCGGTGCTATCTGGGTATTTTTTTGCATCCTTATATTCAATTTAATCGAGGCCTTTCGCCAGGATCCTTTAACCTGATCAAGACCTGTTCATTACGCATTCTATCTCAATTAAATAACGGGATCAAAATTATCGATAGCGTCAACCTTCGGTTTTTTTGAGACAATACAGTTAAAAAAACTTAGGTAGTTTCCCTCATGAAGCAAAATTATATGAAAATACGATTTCAAATTTTCACAACACTGATTCTCTGTTCATTATTCTCTTTCTGTTCCTCAGCACAGGAAGATGTTCCTGCTGCAGTGCAAAAGACATTCGAGAAAAAATATCCAGGAGAGAATGACCCAGACTGGCATAAGGACGATAACGGGAATTTTGAGGCCAGCTTTAAAATGGATGGCAAAAGCCTTAGAGCCGATTTTAGCCCGAATGGAAAGTGGTTGGAAACAGAAAGAAGCATAAAAAAGAAAGACTTGCCCCAATTGGTAAAAGACAAACTGAAAGATCATTTTGATGGAGAGAAAATCGCCGAGATCGAAGAAGTCGATCATCATAGCAAAGGAAGGTTCTATGATGTCGAATTTAAACGAAAAGGGAAAAACAAAGATGTAGAGTTCAAGGAAAATGGCACAATTATTAACTACCCCTAAATATATCAAGGTGGTAATATCCAGTCATATTTGAAACTTTCGACTATCTTTAAGAGCCTAACCTTTATGTATATAAAGGCTTTTGTAAAAAAAAGATCGATTGAGTGATATAACCGTTATTTATATAAACACTATGGCTTTACGAAAGCTGTTGGCTGGCAGAATGTTTTTACGAAATAAGAAATTAGGGCTCCTATATTTTGGATACAAAGCGATAAAATATGTATAGAGGCTGTTCCGGAAAAAAGGTGTCACAAAACGCTTTAAAACTAAAAAAAAACTTATAACAAATCAAAAACCATTATTATGAGAAGTATTCTATGGCTAGTCGCCGTTATCTGTATCGTTATCTGGCTCTTGGGACTTTTAGGTATAGTATCTGGAATTGGCTCCGGCAATTTAATCCACATACTTATCGTAATCGCCGTAATTGCTATTCTTTACAATATCATTTCTGGTCGTAAGCCCTTTAGATAAGTAAGAAATCATCCATATCAAGGGATTTCAGGAAATTGTACTGAAGAATACATTGCCAATATACTCAAATTAGATATATATCCATTCTGTATTTTGGCTAAGCGTACAGTTTTTTTAAGACTTCGTGGGTATTGTTCTGCAAATTCTCTGATTCCTAAATAAATTCGTCCATGGGTGCATCGTTCTTGAAAAAGTGACGAGTGGTTTAAAGATCCGTGAGAATGAAGTCATAGTCGCGTCCAGATATAACCTGTTTATGATACTGTACGACACGTATATCTATACCATATTTATTGGGGAATTGCAAATCGTTAATAGTTGATCTGCTAATGAAAAAAATCATTTTAATCTTGATTACTATCGTTGTGGCTTTCGTCATTTTGGTGTATCTATCCGTTTCAGAGACAGAAGACCATTTCCGAACTTGCGAAATACTGGATGTATCAGATATAGACCAGATAAGTTTCAGGGATTTTGATTCCGTTACCGTGGCCGCCAACACCCTTTACGAGGCAAGCCTTCTAAAAGAAATTATGCAAGGGGAACAATATAGGGATGCATGGGAGTCACCCGTTACGGTGCCTATAGCTTTTCTGGATACCTTAAAAGGTGGTCTGAAGGTCATTGAACAGGGCGGTGGCAAGCAGACTCATTCTCTGGAACTCGAAGATCGCCTCGGTATTCGTTATACACTGCGCAGTTTAAGCAAAGACCCATCGAAATTAGTTCCGGATATAGTAGCAACACTTGGACTGGAAAACATTGTTGTTGATGGAGTTTCAGCACAACATCCCTATGCTGCCCCGGTCGTTGCACAACTATCAGAGGCAGCAAATATTCTTCATACAAAACCAGAGTTGTTATTCGTGCCCATACAAAAAACCTTAGGAGATTTCAATGACAAATTTGGCAACCGTCTCTACTTTTTTGAATATGAGAGCGAGGGAAAGGTAAACTGGACCGGGCTTGATGGAATCATTAATATTTTAGACACAAAAGACCTTCAGAAGCTTAAGCTAAAAGAAGGTGATAAGGTATCTATTGACCAGAACACATTGATCCGGGCACGGCTATTCGATTTGGTCATTGGCGATTGGGATCGGCATGCAAAACAATGGGGCTGGGCAATTAAAAAGGTTAAGGATGAATATATTGCTATTCCTGTTCCTACAGACCGAGACAATGCCTTTTTCAACCTGGATGGTATTTTGCCTAATTTAATCGCTAATGATATTACATATCCCGAGATACAAACATTTGATTCTGAAATCGATTTTATGCAGGGTTACGTCCGTACTTTTGATGAATATTTCCTGAGAACTGCCACTTCCGAACGGTTCAGGACGGAAGCTATTCGATTACAAAATCAGTTGAACAATAGGGAAATAGAAAAAGCTTTTAAAGCCTGGCCCGCAACTATCGATAGTTTGAATGGTCCCGAAATAAGAAAAAAAATAAAGGCAAGAAGAGCGGCACTTATAGACTATGCCGATGAATTTTATAGGATATTGAAAGAACGCCCTATGCAGAATATTGAACTGAAAGGTTCAGAAGAGCTTGAACTTTCCGGTCATCTTTTGCAGTGCTTTGATTGCAAAGATCCGGCACCTTAAAACTAAGTTAGTACGATCAGGCATGCAAGTCATTGAACCAAAACACTTAAAACATGAAAATTCAACAAGTTGAGGAATTCGTTACGAAATACCTTACCGAAAAATTACACCCTGAACATGTGTTCCATAGCTTGGACAGGACCAAAGAAGTCGTATCCAGAACAGAGGAGCTTTTAGAAAATTCAGAGATTAAAAACGTTGATAAAAGCATTACCCTTTTGGCGGCTTGGTTCCTTCATGTCGGTTTCGCCAAAGATTATCATAGCCATGTCAAGCAGAGCTGTATGCTGGCCGAAGACTATCTCTCCGGGGAAGATGCGCCAAAAGCAGATTACAACAAAGTACATTCCCTTATAGTTTCGGCCTGGGACGAGGAAGAACCCATAAGTAATGAAGCCAAGATCTTACGGGATGCACGCACCGCTTTTTATGGCTCCAAAGATTTTAAGGAACTCATTGAACTAAAGCGGATGGAGCTTGCCCATTTTGAAGCAGATGTACCCACGTTGACCGAATGGATGGAATACTTTCTCAAAATACTGCGTGGCAGGCACCATTATTTTACAAAGTACGCCAATGAAAACTGGACAGAACAAAAGGAAAAGAACTCTATTGCACTTGTAGGGGCGATCAAGAAGGTCAAAAAGAAGAAAAAAAAAGAAAAACTAAAGGTAAAGCTAAAGAACCAAAGCCCGGAGCGCGCCATCCAATCACTTTACCGGATACAATTGCGGAATCATATAAAGTTGAGCGATATTGCAGACACAAAGGCGAACATCCTTTTGTCTGTAAACGCTATTATCATTTCGTTATTGTTGGCCAATCTGCTTCCTAGGTTGGGGAGACCGGAAAACTCCTATTTGATCTACCCTACGGTAATATTTGTCATTTTCAGTATAGCCTCGATGATAATGTCTGTTTTGGCTACGCGCCCCAAGATAGAGAACGCAAAGTTGATCAAAAAGGAATTGGCCGATGCCGAGGTAAACTATCTTTTCTTTGGAAACTTTTATTCTTTAGAGTTAAAGGATTTTAAAAAAAAGATCGGAAGTATTATTCAGAGCAAAGAATCGGTATATGAGTCCCTGACGATGGATTTATATTATTTGGGAAAGGTACTTAAAAAGAAATATCAACTGTTGCGTTGGACCTATACCGTATTCATAATAGGTATAGTTCTATCTGTTTTAGCCTTTGCTATTGCCCTGAAGTACTTTGGGATGGGCGAGCAAATCCTGGATGCTGTAACACCTAAGGCACAATGATATCTCAACAGCGTTTTGAAGAGACTTCATAAGTGACGTACTCTTATTCTATATCATATTGGCTTTTGAATACCGATAAGCTTTGAAAGAGCTTTAAACTAAATAAAATGAAATTAAGCAGATACACGAGTAGGGCTCTTCTTGGAGGAGGCATATCACTTTTAGTCATTGCTACGGGAACCTATCTTTTGGGGCACCTTAGCGGATATGAAGCGAAAATATTGATCAAGAATTCGGTGGACGGCCTGAACACCCTTTGCAATACCATTGCCTTAGCCTCAGCTACTATTTTGGCACTTCTATTGACATTGCTGGGCCTTAGCTCAAGTTCAACATCCAAGCTCAAATCAGATCATTATCGACACGTGCTTTTAATTGCGAAAGTCGATACCGCGGTATTCATAGCCTCGGTAATGGCGTTTCTGTTTCTTAATTTGCCAATTACCGAGTCCGATTCGGTCCCGGAAAACTGGTTCAGTACCATCTATTATATTTCGTTGGCGATTTCAAGTGTTTTAAGTTCAGCTCTTATAGTCGTAGTACTTATGCTTTACAATACGGTAGCCAATATCATCAAAATAGTTGGCCTCGGGGTAACCGATCACTTTTTAACCATTCAAGAGGAAGAGGATAAGGAGTAATAGCTATGATCTAAAATAGGAAAAAGCCAATTACATTCTTTTGGAGAGAGATATGCGTTATATAGCAAAAACTGAGGGAACTATGGAAAAGAGAAAGTAGATGCTTAATATAAATGAGGGCCGCGAAGAATTAAAGGATTCCCCAATGGAGAAAGGGAGAAAATATACATCAAATATATTACCCAAAATACATTAGTAATCCTGTTTGATAGAGAAGAGATACAATTACATCTCCTGTAATTAGTAAATTCCCTATGAAACGGTATATAAGTGTATTAGTGGTTATTCTTAATTATAGCCAGTGCAGGTGTTTGAGTTCATTATGGAAATGTATCCAAATTCAACACACGCTTACCATAGTTTGGGAAAAGTATATGAGAAAAACAGACAAACAGAAAATACAATTATGTAATACAAGAAATCTTTATAATTAGATCCCGGGAACACGATGGCAACAGAAAGTTTAAAACAGTTAACTGAGAATTAAATAAATATGTATGCCCTACATAAAATGTACTTGCCATAAAGTATGGAGAGGAGAATACTCCTCTCCTGCTAAGAACGTTCTAGATTATTTTCCCAAATATGTAATACCTCTTTTGAAAACTCAGGTATTATATCATTATTCGTATGTAAAGTATGGTACATTTCGAGTAATTTATCAGGATTTTCTGTTACAAATTGCAACTTTTCATGTCCTCTGTGTTGCTCAATCTTCTATGGCGGCTTTTCTAAAGCCGCCATAGTGTATTTGAACAAGGATAATATTACAAACAGTTCCTAAAATCAGGAGCTGCCACTGCACATCTGAAGAGAACACCAGGGCTTCCTACTCTACCGCAGCAAAATCGGGAAGGACAGAAAGTTAGAGAATGAGTACCGCATTCCAAACCTTCATCAATCTCATCTTCTCTTTTAATTTTTCGCAATTCTTCTTTACGCAAGGGCTCTGATCCTGAAATACTAATTATTCTTTTTACGTATGTTTTTTTTAAATTATTTAGACAATAGCTCCCTTTATTTTACACCTTACACATGGGAAATAAATAGGGATCACCCTTTAAAGGCAGTTAATAAACCCCGGTAGCGGCACTACGCAGGCTTGTCGTATATTTTGTCCGCGACCACAACAATAACCCGGGGGACAGGATTGGCCGGGTCCGCCACAGGGAATTTCTCCAACAGGAACTATACCGCCTTCGATTTTTCTTAATTCTTCTTTTCCTAAAGGCTTTGCGCCTAAAACATTTAAAACTTTTTTCATATCTATTTAGTTTATTAATTAATTCAATTTTCGTGATTGTATAAGTGGTTGTAGCCTATTCTAAAAACAAGTGCTAAAGTTGGGAAAGGTGACACACAGGTATGAGGAAACTTTTGCTAACAGCCATAACAATAACCCGGAGAACCATTTTATCCCGAAGGTTTGCATTCTGTTCCAGGAGCTACCAAACTTTTACATGCCCTAATTTTCCCAAGTCCTTTCTTTGGTAAAACGTTTATCACTTTTTTTGGTCTTTATTCTTTTTACTGTACCGGTTTGAAAACATTTTATATCAAAAACTTCATAAGTAGATGATCGTAAAATACCGATTACATGTTATGTTCGGGGCATTTTCAATGGCAATTAATAGATCTGCGATCTGTTAGCACTCGGGTATTAAAAGAACCTCACCCCTACCACAACCGTAGCCGGTTGAGCAGCTAGCACATTGTCAAAGCAGGGCACTTCATCTGCTGTGATGCCCCCGCGACTAATCACTCTTAGATCTGATCTCCTTAAGTTTCATGAAACGTTTGTTTTTACAACTTTTTTGAATGTACGGTTCTGAGATCAGATTTTTCATAAATATAAGAAATATATTACATATAAAGTAATATTTCGTTTTATGAGTAAAAAACAACCTTTTAGTAAAACAATGACAAAACGCAGTTTTTATCGTATTTTATTTTTGTAAGATTGAACAGCAAAAAAAATATGTTTTTTACCATTATAACTTAAAATCTTATAAAATGACTTACTTTAAAATCAGTTTTCTTGTGTTTATCATCTTTTCATCACTAACGTTGTATTCACAAACCAATACCTTCCCCCCCAGCGGAGATGTAGGCATTGGCACCACAAACCCGCTGGCGGCACTGCATGTTGTGGGAAATGGTGTGCGGTCTGACAGGTTTTCTGTTTCCAATGTTAATGATCGTATTGACGACAGTCCCTGGTATGGTATGGGTAGAAACAGTTTTACCGGGCTCTCTAACACAGGTACTTCTACCTCTGTTCAAGTCGCAGGATTTTATGGATTGTTGCTAAGAACAAGAGATGGTTTATTTAGTATGCATGAAAATGGAAATATAGGTATCGGCCTCACAAATCCCGAAGCGACACTACATGTGGCAGGGAATGGAATTAGAACTGACAGGCTCTCTATTGATAATTTCAATGATATTGTTGATAATAGCCCCTGGTATGGTATCGGTAGAAATACCATCACCAGCCTCTCTACTACAGGTACTTTTACTTCGGTTCAACTTGCTGGTTATTATGGGCTCCTTCTAAGAACAAAAAATGGCTCACTGGGTATACATGAAAATGGAAATGTTGGTATAGGCACTTCCTCCCCGGATATGAAACTTACCGTAAAAGGAAATATCCATGCAGAGGAGGTAAAAGTAGATCTCACAGTACCGGGGCCCGATTATGTTTTTAAGGAAGACTACCCCTTAAGATCGTTACCGGAAGTACAAAACTATATTCAACAGCACGGGCACCTACCCAATATACCTTCTGCCAGGGAAATGGAAACAAACGGTATTTATCTCAGTGAGATGAATATGAAACTCCTGGAGAAAATAGAAGAACTTACCCTTTACAGTATCCAGCTTCTGGAAAAGGTAAACCAGCTCACAGAAGAAAATAAACAACAACAGCAACAAATTGATATGCTGTTACGACCTGAAAACTAGTTTTATAGAACGATTTGTATATACGAACCGTTTTTTTGACCATTCGTCATGTCCAAAATTTTACTATACACTCAAATCAAAGCAGATAAACATCTTGTATTTGATCTTTCACGAAGTATTGATCTGCATAAAATATCTACCCGTCATACAAATGAAACAGCTATTGCCGGAAAAACACAAGGGCTCATTTTAATGGATGAAACAGTTACCTGGAGAGCAAGACACTTTGGGATCTATCAGTACATGACAGTAAAAATAACTGTTTACAACCGCCCGGACTATTTTACAGATGAAATGGTGTCGGGCCCATTCAAACATTTTAAGCACGAGCACCGTTTTATATCACAAAAAGAAGGTACTTTAATGGTAGATGTTTTTGAATACACCTCCCCTTTCGGGCTTCTGGGCAAACTATTTGATGTCATTATTTTAAAAAGGTATATGGAAAAACTACTTCAAAAGAGAAACCTCATAATCAAAGACTTTGCAGAAACCCATAAATGGAAAAACGTCTTAAAAAGTTAATGAGTTTTTATGGGATGAATCCTAAACCTGTTAACTTTACATACACTAAGACCTACTCCAAACCATGAAAAGAAGAAGTTTTATTAAAAAAACAGCACTGGGTACAGCCGGCCTGGGGCTCGCCGGCGGACTCTATACATGGCAGGTTGAGCCTTTCTGGTTAGAATTTGTTTACCGAAAAATGGCAGTAGCACACCTGCCCGATCACCTGGTTGGAAAAACACTTATGCAAATTAGTGATGTGCATGTAGGTAACCGTTTTGACTACCGCTATATTATCGATTCCTTTCAAAAGGCCCGGGCCCTTTCACCTGATTTTGTAGTCTATACGGGTGACTATGTAAATTATGAAAATGCAGAACAACACACTCAACTGGATGCTGTGTTACAATATGCCGTAAGAGGAAAAAAGGGCACAGCAGCCGTTTTGGGGAATCACGACTACGGATTGGACTGGGCAGAACAGCCGGTGGCCGACAAGATTACCCATCAATTAGAAAGTGCCGGCATACGAGTACTTAGCAATGAAATGGCTGCTTTTAACGGCCTTCATATTATTGGACTGGACGATTACTGGGCTCTGAATTTTCACCCTCAATCGGCTTTCAGAGATTATGACCCCTCAACTGCAGCCATAGCCTTGTGTCATAATCCTGATGTATGTGACCTGGATGTCTGGCAGGGCTACCAGGGATGGATCTTATCCGGCCATACCCATGGCGGGCAATGCAAGCCTCCTTTTCTTCCGCCTCCCATGCTCCCAGTAAAAAACAGTAGGTATTCGGCAGGAGAAATTGATCTTAACGATGGGAGAATGCTCTACATTAATAGGGCCCTGGGACACTTATGGCAGGTACGATTTAATGTACGGCCTGAAATTACGGTTTTTACCCTGGAGCGTAAAACCTGATTTTTTTCTCTTTATCTACAGGTAGTTTCACTACAACCATTTTAAAAACAGCTATATGACCCCCATGATTTTTTTCAGACTTGTTATTAAGGTCTTTGGCCTGTATGCCTTTATTAACAGCTTCTATACCTTTATTCCAAACATTCCGTACATAATTGATCTTGGTTACCATTTATCACTTTTAGGCATACCCTTTCTGCATTTTTTAATAGCATATTTATTTCTTTTTCAAACCGATCGTATTATTCGAATACTTAGACTGGAACGAGGCTTTGAAAATACTACCATTTCTATAGCAAAACCTGATGGAAATGACATTCTTAATGTAGCTGTTATCGTAATTGGAGGTTTGCTTTTAGTGAATAATATAGCACAGTTCATTCACTATTGCTATCTGGCCTTTAAAAAGGAAGTATCAGCGAATGGACTGGATGAAACGAGCGGGTATCTTTTAGATGAACCCCTGGATCATACCTGGTGGTTTATTTCCGGTGCCAATACGATTACAGGATTTATTCTCATTACCAATTACAGTAGAATTGCAAAATGGTTAAAAACCCATAATACATAATGCTAACGGAACATTGAAAATAAATTTTCCTAAAAATGTTTAATTATTTCAAATAAAAGTTAAACATTTTGTATTTTTATGCTTTCATTCACGATATTCAAGATCGATAACTCTATAAAAGGTAAAAAATGCTGGGATTATTTAAAAAGAAAACAGAAAAAGAAAAATTACAAGATCAATACACCAGGCTTTTAAAGGAAGCACATACCCTTTCCACAACTAACAGAAGGCTTAGCGATCAAAAAGTATTTGAAGCAGAAGAGATCATGAAAAAAATTGAACAATTAGATCAATGATCTCTGTCCGGATACCCTGATAAAGAAAATACCCAAAATAAATGACTGCAAAAGAAGAATTAACAGAACGAGCGCTGGACCGCGTTATTGAAATGGCCTGGGAGGACCGTACGCCTTTCGAGGCTATTCTTTTTCAGTTTGGTTTATCTGAAAAAACGGTTATTTCCCTAATGCGTGACCATCTTAAAGAATCGAGTTTTAAGCGTTGGCGAAAGAGGGTAAACAGCGGTGTGAGCCAAAAACATTTGAAAAAGCGAAACCCGGAAATTACCCGATTCAAATGTTCCAGGCAAAAAGCAATTTCCGGGAACAGGATCAGTAAACGATAATACCTTCAATTTCATAAATTGAAGCTATGAAGAAAATAACTCTAATATTCGCTCTCTTGACCATTACACCCACATATACTATTTTTGATTTTGGCGAAAACAAAAAAGCCGAAAACTGGATTATTGTAGATGATGTAGTTATGGGCGGACGCTCCTCCGGTAATTTCTATATTAATGAAAACGGGCACGGGGTTTTTGAAGGAAATGTATCCCTGGAGAATAATGGAGGATTCTCTTCTTTACGATATCAATTTAATAGAGTTTCTACACAACCCTACTCGAAAATAGTACTCAGAGTTAAAGGAGACGCAAAAAGGTATCAGTTCAGGATAAAAAATAATACTTCAGACTATTACTCCTACATTAGTTATTTTATGGCACCTGAACAATGGGAAACTATTGAAATACCTATGAACAACATGTATCCTACGTTTAGAGGACGCAAATTGAATATGCCTGACTTCTCAGGCAATAGTATAGAAGAAATCGCTTTTCTTATTGGTAATAAGAAAAACGAATCTTTCAAACTCGAAATTGATCATATTTTGCTTAAATAATTCAGCCCCTTTTACAGCGTTGTTTTCAAAAAGTAAACAAAAAATAATAACCATTTTTTCTTAAAAATACGGTATATGCATTTCACGCCAAATGCGCGTAACTTCTAAAGTCCATTGGTTCCCGTAGGTCTGTGTTTTAACCTTACAGAACTGGTTTTCTCCTGTTAAGATTCCTTTCTTTTTCATGAATTTACCTTGGTTTAAATTATTTGTGTATATTTGCTCTATATTTTTAGAGTTAATACTAAAGGAATAGAGTTTATGCAGTTAACCAAATCAGAAGAACAATTAATGAGGTATCTCTGGAAACTTGAAAAGTGCTTTTTCAAAGAGTTGAAAGAAGAATATCCCGATCCTAAACCTGCCACCACTACCATTAATACTTTTTTAAAAAAATTAATTGAAAAAGGATTTGTTAGTTACCAGTTACATGGTAACAGCCGGCAGTATTACGCATTGATAAGTAAGGAACAGTACTTCTCAGGGCAAATGAAAGGTCTGTTAAAAAACTTTTTTAACAACTCGGTTGAACAGTTCGGATCTTTCTTCACAAAAGAAATTGATATTTCAGATGAGGATCTTATCAAACTAAGAAAAATTGTAGATGACAAAATAAAATCAAAATCTAATGATTGAATACTTAATTGAGTCTACGCTTTGTTTTGCTATTTTTTATGTAGGCTTTCACGTTTTTTTTAAAAACACCACAAACTACAAAGCAAATCGCAGTATTCTTTTACTGGCGCTTGTCTTTTCAGTATTAGTTCCTCTATTGGCTATTCCCCTCGACACATCTTCGATTAGTGATATAGATCCAAAAAATCAGGTAATGGAAGTTTTATCGGTTTCCAGTTATCTCTCTGCCGAAAACACACTGGCATTACCAACCGTTAATCAGGATTTCATTAGTATGCCATTATTGCTTATCTCTATTTATTTCATAGTTAGTTTTGCACTGCTTATAAGATTTGGCTGGCATCTAAAAACACTTCTTGTAAAACAGTATCGATCTGAAAAAGTAAATTACAACGGTCATACGCTATCTTTAATTGAAGAAAATGTTCCTCCTTTTACCTTTTTCCAGTCCATCTTTATAAATAAAACAGATTTTAAAAGTGGTAAATTCAAAAAAGAACTCATCATTCATGAAATTGCCCATAAGCATCAATGGCACTCTATAGATATTGTATTTATAGAACTTTTACAAATCGTGTTTTGGTTCAATCCTTTTGTATACCTGTTCAAACAAAGAATAAAAATAAACCACGAATACCTCGCAGATCGTTTTGTTTTGCTCTGCGGTACCAGGTCTGCAGAGTATGCAGATCAACTGCTACAATACACTTTCCCTCATAAAGTAGCTGGTTTTGCCAGTGCTTTCAATAATCCTTTAACTATTAAAAACAGATTGATTATGATTTCAAAATTTCAGGAAAAACGTCCTAAAGCCTATCGTCTCCTTTTGCTTATACCTATTGCCGTTTTTTTATTTGTAAGTACTGCTTTTAACAAGGTCCATTTCTTTGACTATCCTCAATGGATACAAACTGAAAATGAACAACTTCTGGAAAGCCCGGGTACGGTTTATGCAGATTATTTATTTTGGTCCAAAGCCGATAATGAATTGTATTTAAAAGGAGCAAACGTTAGAATAAAACACGGTGAAAATGATTTTGTTCTAAATGGCAGAGCTTCCTATTTAGGAAAGGTACACTATTTTGTTTTTAATAACGAGCCGGCTTCTTATGATAATGCTATTAACGTTTCCGGTAAAAAATGTATAGTGGTGAAACTTAGCCCTGAAAATGCTCAAAAAAAATATGGCTCTAAAGGAAAACTGGGCGCCGTTGAAATTACGACCGTTTCCAAATAACGCCCGTAGATCATGAAACTACAAATGCATTTTTTTAAAATCTCAGTATGTATCCTTTTCAGCATTATATACTGGGCTCCCCTTGCGATCTATGCCCAAAATGATGTAGATTCCGTAAAAGTTACCGGGAAGTTAATATGGCGGGATACCGCCATTAAAGGATTTCCTAAAAAGGTAAAGATTATTTCACGCTATAACCCTTTGTTTGTTTCATCGGCTGAGGTTGATTCTTTGGGTAATTATTCTACTGTTTTACCTACAGATTCTTATATGATTGCACCGGCTGTTCCTTATCATTATTACGATGCATTCATTCGGATTGATACAAAGCAGTCTAAATTATTCTGCGAATTAAAAGATAATAAAGAAATGGTATTACCCGCTTTAAAGATCGATACGCTGGGGAAAACGGGATATATACCGGAAAAAGGGATCCTTCACGGTGATTTTACAACAGAGAAAATAAAAAAGATAGACGCTTTTGTAGAAACAACCATGGCCTATTATCATGTGCCTGGCGCTTCTCTGGCCGTTATTAAAAACGGGAACGTCATACATAATCGCGTTTACGGGGTTGAAAACTTCATTACACATGAACCGGTAAATGAAAATACTTTGTTTGAGGCCGGTTCTGTTACAAAACCTGTTTTTGCCTACGCTGTAATGCGCTTAGTAGAAAAGGGGATCATTGATCTGGATAAACCACTTTATGAATATCTGCCTTTTGAAGATGTAGCCCATGATGATCGTTACAAAC
The DNA here is from genome assembly GCF_037646345.1 of Ascidiimonas aurantiaca. NCBI lineage: Bacteria > Pseudomonadati > Bacteroidota > Flavobacteriia > Flavobacteriales > Flavobacteriaceae > Ascidiimonas > Ascidiimonas aurantiaca. Next base: position 68,644 of record NZ_JBBEWR010000014.1, read on the forward strand.
GTATTACGGCAAGGCTGATATTAAGCCATCAAAGTGGTTTCCCAAATTGGGCAGAAAGAAATGATGATGGCCAGTTTGATCTTCTCTTCACTCCCGGAACTCAATTCGGGTATTCCGGTGAGGGTTTTGAGTATTTAAAAAGAGTGACAGAGCACGTCACTCAAAAAGATATAGGAACCATTCTAAAGGAGGAAGTACTGGTCCCGCTCAATTGGAACGATGTGTATTTTAAAACTACCGAAGAGGTAAAACAAAGAATATCCAACGGTCAGAGTCTCAAAGGATTTCCCAGTAGGAATAGCAGGGTAAAAAACCCTATGATGGCCTATAGCATGGTAGTAGAGGCCCAAAGTTTTGTGAATTTTGCTCTGGGATTACGAAACAGGAAAGGGTTGCGCTCAGATACCTATGATGAGATGCTAAAAATACATTCTACTGAGGAGGATGGCTTTCACTGGGGGCTGGGTTTACATTTGGAGGAAACAAATCTCGGAATAGCTTATGGACACAGCGGTTATATGCCCTCCAGTGGTTTTCTTTGTAATTTTATCTTTTTTCCGGAGTTAGATATGGGCTATGTAATGTTTACCAATAGTACCACTGGTTGGTGGCTCACTATTGAACTACTAAAAGAGTTTTTAATTACAGGTAAAGGCAATTCCTAACGAATCGGGGTTCATTGCTTTTTAAAGTACTACAAGGGGGTACATTTTTTAACAAAACTACCCCCTTTTTGTTCTGAAATCATGCCAATTAAGATTCTCTGCTGTTATCAGTTCCGGAAGTGAGGTATTCTATAACTGCTTCCAGAAAGTTAAAGATTTACTATCTTCGAGGTGTAAATTAGATAGAACATCGTAATCACCTCCGTTTTTAGTACATCATGAAAACAACATCAAATAGAACCCCGTTGTTGGGCTATTTTTCCATTCCAAAAATAAGTATCGTTATTACATTTCTTCTGGTTTTAGCCACTCAAAAGGCAGATGCCCAAACCGGAAAGGAAAGAGCTATTGAGGTTTCTGTGGGCTACGGACTCACCGCCGCTTATGACGATGTTGAAGCAGATGGTTCGGGTTTATATGTGCAGGGAGAATACGTTTTTGGGCTATCACGATGGTTTCAGTTAAGGCCGTACGCCGGTTATATAATTACCGGGGCCGATGAAGATGATACCTCGTCCAACGATCCGGACTTAAGGGCTACTACCAATGCATTTTTAGTTGGTGGTAAAGGGCGTGTTACGGCACCTATTCCCTGGGTGGCTCCTTATCTGGAAGCAGGTATTGGCGTTTCTTTTGGGTCATTTGAAACATCTACCGCTTCTATTGATATAGAAAAAAGTGGTGTTCTTTTACATATTCCCTTCTCTATTGGCTTGGAACTGGGGCGAAAACGCAACTTTGACATTGCATTTACATATTATTTCCACCCGTCTGCCGAGCAATTTGCCGGGGCCTTTGCATTTGGTGTTTCTTTCCCCATAGATCGTAACTAATCCTAAGATTACAAAAATCAGGGTTTGAAATCAGTTTGATCACTGTAATCAGAAAGTATAATAGACGTATTGGGGTGCCCGTATAGCGTAAGCCTGTCTATAAGCTCTTCCAACTGATGATTATCCTGTACGGCAGCTCTTAGCAGTACACAATGCTCACCTGTAACCTTCACACAGTCAAAAATCTCAGGAAACTCACTGAGCTTTGTTATAAACATACGGAACCTTTGTGCATCTGTTTTTAAAGCAATGTTTGCCTGAATAGGGTATCCTAATTTCATAAGATTCCATTGTGCTTTATAACCGGTAATACAACCGGCATCTTCCATTTTCTGAATACGTTCGGCTACAGAAGGAGCCGATAACCCTACTATTCTCCCTATTTCGGCATAAGAACTACGGGCATTATTACGTAAAACTTTTAATATTTTTCTATTTAAACCGTCCATCCTGTAAAAATTGCTATAATCAAAGCCAAAAATACTTTATTTCCTTCTAAACAAAGGCAAAAACTATATATTCTAAAGTAATTTTATGATATACAAAACCAGTACTTATGGATCATGAACTATTAAAAACAGGAAGCCGGGCCCTTAAAAAAGCTGCACTGAATGAAAACGCCAAAAGTTATATTCTCCAAAACAAAGTGCTTTTCGATACGTTGAAAAAAGCAGCCAACCGGTATATTGGCGGTGAGAACATAGAAGAAGCAGTCACTGTAATACAAAAACTCAATAAACAGGGGTTTACCGTCACAACCGACTTCATGGGAGAGAGTAAACGTAATGAAGGAGATGCGAATCTTGCGACCAAAGAGTTTATTGATCTGGCAGAAACCATACGTATAGGTAACCTTAATTCTTCCATTTCACTGGATCTTTCGCACATTGGTTTACTCGTTTCTAAAGAGCTCGCAGCAAAAAATCTTCATAGTATCTGTCAGCAAGCTAAAAAAGGTAACCGGGAAGTTATTATAAGTATGGAAGGAACAGACCGTACCGATGCTATACTGGATATATATAAAGAAGCATTGAAACAGCATAACAATCTGGGCATTACCCTTCAGGCTTATTTAAAGAGAACAAAAGATGATCTTAAGGAAGCACTGCAACTGCCGGGTAGCATACGAATGGTGAAAGGGGCCTTTTCTACGCCAGAAGGAGTTTCTTTGGCAAGAGGAGAAAAGCTGGATACTATATACCTAAACTATACAGAACAGTTACTGGCAAAAAATCACCCCTGTGCCATTGCCTCGCATGACGAAAAGATTTTTAAAAAAACCCGACAATTAATAGATCTTCACAAACCAACCAACTACGTATTGGAGCGTCTTCTGGGTATTGAAAACGAAACTCTGGAAATTTATAAGAATGCGGGGTATCGTTGCCGTATATACGTAGTATATGGAAAAGAATGGTATTTATATCTCTGTAACCGCTGGGCCGAGTACCCTCTTAATGTTTTAAGAGGTATTGCTGACATGGTTAACGAATAATTCTATTTGGGAAAAGTATATGAAAGAACGTCTGTATTTTTTATGTATCTGTAAAAAAACTAAAAACAGGATTGACCGTATGCTTTACAAAAGTGAAGCAAACGGATGAAGATAGATCTTGCTATGCTTATTTATATTTGTTGTGATCTAAATTATAGTGCCTGTCTAATTTTAAGTTTGATTTTTGTTTGTGCAAAAAATATTCTTAGAAGTTTTAAACGCATATCAAATCGCCAGCGGGGGATCTGAGGATGTTCCATATGCTCACTTACCATGATAATGGCTACGACCAGCATTCCCGGGTTATGCCCCTGAGGTAAAAGCATGGGGAACAACATTAAGGCCCAACCGGAACACACACACCATACCCCATGTTTTAATCCAAAAGCTAATGCATCTCTATGAGCCGCCCAGCCAAACGCGGCCAGAACTCCATGATCGTGTCCGCGATTTAAAAACCTCTGTTTTATGGGTGAAAACTGCCATATTATGGCAATTACCCCTACCAACACTGCCGGAACAAATGAATTGGGTAATATAAGGTTTGACCCTAATATAACGACATTCATAAAAAACCCAACAACGCCCCAAATCAATGCGTACCCCAATATAAACAACAGTGCCGACTTAAAACGCTGACGCTTAAAACTACGTTCATAGATGTACTGAATGGGTATTATTAGTTTAGGAAGCATCATGGCAAACACCATTAGCATCCAGCCTGTCATCATGTTTGAAACAGGGTTCATTTCCAGTAACATCTCAAGAGAAGCTTCAGAAGGTCCTAAGGTGGTTACCGCACAATGCTCCACTGTCATAATATTGCCGGGATTAAACCATAATAATATCCATAATATCACACTTATGGCCAGAATTACCATAGTGATAGCATAATTAAGACGTCTGGTATTTTTCATATGTTTTGTTGTTCACGATAAATACTTACGCGCCCTACTACGATCTTTTGAGTGCCGGGAATGGCATTCTCAGGAAAGATCTTCACATCTATGGAATCTATATCAAGTGTATTCGTAAGATGCAGGTCATCAAAAATATTGGTAATATTGAAAATAAACGTAAGACCCTCACCGCCATGGTGGCCATCTTTCTTAGAGGCATTTCTAAGTCCAAAAAGAGCTACGTGTCCGGCAAGTCTGTCATTTACAGTAACTGTTAACATATTGGCATCCATAGCACCCTTTACATTTTCAATTTGAAGATAGATCTCATCAGGAACATTTAACTCAGAAGCTTTCATAAAAGTGTTTCGCATTACGTTAAATGCGCTCCTATCAAACTTCACATTGGTCTTTATCCCTGATGATTCCAATTCTAACGGTTCCTGATTGGCCCCTATTAATTCTGATTTACCTCCTGTGTCCATATGCATTTCTTTTGATACCCTCGCCGGTTCTACTCCAAATTTAGTTAACCTTGCAGTAAGTGCTTGATCAAAGTCTAATTCCTTAGCTAAGGTAAGATCATCATACACATAATCCAACTGGCTAAGACTGTTTACATCGGCCGGGGTAAATACCCACGAGTTCCCGTTGGCCATAGGCATTACAAATTCTCTTTCTCCGGATGCTGCCGGACCTTCCAGCCAGTTAGTTTCGGTAGGATTTTGATTTCCGGCAGCATTCCATGCGGCCCACATACGGTCTATATTGCAATGATGCAAATAGAATATGGGATCAAGTGCTGCCGTTTCAGGATATGCCATAATACCATAGTCCTCGCCATTAGGTGTGCCTCCCACCTGCATGTGTACCATATTATGCGGATTACTTTCTAAATTACCACTTACATTTCCCGAATGACTAAAGCGAGTAGCAGGACCTCCATAACCGGGTTTGGGAGTAGCCCTATTGCTTCCGGTATAAATGGTATTGCTTTGACACGCACCTGATATTGGGGGAATTTTGATAAATATATTACCATCTCCGTCAGGTCCGTATCGGGCGGTAACGTACAAAGGATTTGCGCTACCGTCCGGCAAAGTTTTTTCAGCAAAAGCAGGAGGCATTTTATACTGATTCCCGGAACCAAGATAATTCCAGTAAGGTAATGCCCAGTCGGCTGGTCCTCCCAGGCTTATTACTACTGAACGAATTTGATCTTCTAGAGCAATAAGATAGCCACGATGCCAGGGTGGGAAATACCAGCTTTGGTGCTGGCACTGGTTCCAAAATGTATCCTGAACAGACCGGGGAGGAACCGGGCTGGTGGGTACGTTAGGAGGTGGAGGGATCTCTCCCCATCCCGGAAATGTACTTTCTTCTATTTCCTCTCCATGAATAGCGGCAAAGAACCACCAACTGTTTTGATCGTTTAATTGCCTGGACTGCATCTCTTTTACTCCTTTTGCATACCACAAAAGATCAGGGTTGTCAAATGTACCCTGTTGATTCCATGCATTTTTTCTTTGAAATTTAGCCATTGTATTATTTTTAATTAGTTTTAATTGCAAGGTTTTACACCTAACACTGTTTGGTAGCTTTTTTAATTATTTAATTTAACCTTAATGGTGGTCAGTAGTTCTGAAAACAAGACAAAGGCTTGACTTAACTATATCTTCGCTCCTCCGAAAACCAGTATAACCATAACTCAATTAACAGACTAAAAGCCTGCTTACCGTAGTACTATTTTCTGTAAACATAGAAACACCCCTAGTATTACTTACTGTTTGTGTTTTAGCGCTTCTAAATGTAAGAAATTTCTAATTTGTAACCAATAACTTCTTTAAATCATAAGTTTTTTTACACTGTTTGTGCTTATTGTGTTTTTTGTGAAGTGTATAGCAGTTGGCAGAGGTTTATTTATATTTATAGATCAACCCAAAATCAAAAGGGGTCCACAGGCAGGATCTTAAACCGCTTTTTTTGAAAATGGTATTTACCCATGAATTACAGGTATTAAAACAGGAATACTTACCTACGGCTTTATAAAAGTCATCATTTTCTGTATAACCTTTTCCTTTTAAAAGCATCTTATCTCCATTGACTTTGGTATTGAATGACTGAAGGATCAATTCATTTATTCTGGCTAATTCTGATTTGCTTACTTTGACCTCGATCCAATGTGTTTGGAGGTTACGGTAACGGGTTAAATGGATGAGACTGGAGCCTCTTAAGAACAAGGCATTAAATGCATTTGCAAATGTGAGATCAGACCACGTGGGTGTGTTTAAATAAAAATCTTCATGCCCCCAGCCAAATGAGAAAAAATTATCAGACGGAAAATGAGCAAGTCCTTTTATTAAAGGTTGAGAGACATCCTTTTTTTCCAGAATAATATGCAAATGCACGCCATTGGTACTCAGGTATATTCTTTCAGTTTTATTAACAGCCGTATAAGATGTATTTACCGGTATAAAAGTAAGTATTAAAGAGACGGCCAGGTAAATAGCAGGAATGGCCAGTACTAACATTAGTACCTTAAGAACCTTCTTAATAATTTTGATTATTGAATATGTTTTCTTAACCATTTACCGACCTCTTTTTCAAAGGGTTACTTATAGTAGTGCCAACGGTATATGCAAACGTATTAATGGCTCCCAGCCGTTATTGTTGTTTTTACTTTTAACAGGCATATTTTTGATGTTTTTTATCATACATATAACCTATTTTTCATTTTATGAATGCCCGGTGAAGTAATTGTATATTTGATATATAAACAACCCTATCCCTACTAATACCAGATACCAGTTCACTGCTTTGTAAAAGGCAGCAAACTGTTTATACTTTCGCGAAAGTGTAATTATAAAAACAATAGGAATTAATGCCAGCACCTGCCCTACTTCAACACCTAAGTTAAAACACAGGATTTTTACTAGAAATTGCTCGCTACCCATATCAAACGATTGTAATCGTGTGGAGAGTCCGAAGCCGTGTATCAATCCGAAAAGACCTACCATGAGCAGTAAATTTGGAGATGCTATCTTCAATTTTTCAAAACCGCCCAAATTCTCAAACCCTTTGTACAAAACACTCAGGGCGATGACCGCATCTACCAGGTGTTCATTTGCCGTGATTCCAGTGTAAGTAGCGCCTATCAGGGTAATACAATGTCCTATGGTAAACACGGTAATGAACGTCAAAATGTCCTTAAAGCTGTTCAAATAGAATATAACACCGGCCAGAAAAAGTAAGTGATCGTAACCGGTGAGCATGTGCATTGCACCCACTTGAATATACGCCCATAAACCACCATTGCGTAAGATCTCCTGGTCAGCACTTGTAACGTCATGAGCAGATGCTAAAAGCGGAACGAATAATAACAACAGTGAAAGCGCCTGCTTTAAATTCACGTGCATTGTCAGTTCTTTTTTCTAAAGATAAAAAATAACAATCCTATGATCAGTAAACTACCCAGTATAAAGATCCAGGCAGGAAAACTGTCTTCTTGATCATGGTCATGTGTATGTGTAGTAGCATCATGCTTATGGCTCACTTCAAAGGTGAGTGTCGCCCATTTAGATCGATGCGTTAATTCATCGCTATTTGTAACTTGGGTCATGTAAATGGTACGTAGATAGTAAATACCGTCTTCTGGCAGATCTACAATGACCATACCTTGATCATTGGTACGTAATTTTTGACCACTGATATGTGAATGTGCTTCCTCTGTCTGCGATTTGTGAGAATGGTTGTGCTCACCGTCTGTATGTGTGTTATCATGCGAGTGTTCTTTTCCATCATGCTCATGGCTGTGATCGCTATGTGAATGAGCGTTAGTATTTTTGATATAGTCAGCATAGACCAGTTGGTTGGATAACGGCTTACCATCTAGCAGTAACTGTACTTCCAGCTTTTCACCACTATATTTTTCATAAGGATTTGCTTGTGGAACCAACTCGATAGGATAGCCTAATACGGTACTCCAGTCGTTTGTTTTGATATCACCTACCTGGTAGATAGCTTTTACATGTTTTTGATAACTCTCAACTGCATCTTGATCTAATAAACTATCCTTTGTGCGTTTTTCAAGCATGTCTAAAACACCATCGTGCTCTAAGTAACTGTTAAATTTTTCAGCGGTGAGTTCTATGTTCCTTGCTTTGGTAGAGACACCTACCACATAGGTCCCTGCTTCACCGGTTTTAAAAGTTAAGTGTGTAATGGTGCTGTCTTGGTCTTTCCATTGATCCGGATCGATAACTACTCTTTTCCCTTTAGCGATAACAGAAGCGTCTAGTATGCGATCGCGAGCGATCCTGTTTTCGCTCTTTTCAAACGTCCCATTGTACAGGCTCAAGGTCGCTTCCTGATCAGGCTGTAAGAAATAAGTTTCCATTTTTATATACAGATCGTGACTGCATAATAATATAAGGGCCAATAGTAGGTAAAAGGATTTACGCATAAATTGAAACTTTAGCTTCAAATATACAAAGAAAGCATGCTAATGATTATGTATTAGGAGGTAAAATTCGCTCTCGATGGTCATTCCAAAACCTGCTTTTCTTATTAATCTAAAAATGATCGATTTTTTAAACAGTCTGAAAATCAGAGAAGCTTTCAAGAATTTTTGTTCAATTTCAACTGTTTTTAAAGAATTAAAAGTAATTTCAATTTAATTATATACTAAATTGTAGAATAAATAAAACTTTATTTCTACATTTGTTCTATAATTAGGTATCATATATATTTTTATTTTGATTTTCAAATAGTTACATCATATTAGATTTTTTTAGAATGAAAGAAACACGTTTAGGAGAGTTTGAGGAGATCATACTTTTATTGGTTGGCATTCTTGATGATGACGCCTACACCCTGAAGATTGCAGAAAGGTTTGAATCGGAAACAGGAAAAGGGGTCTCTATTGGCGCGACCCACTCTACTTTAGACAGGCTTTGTAAAAAAGGCTTTTTGACCTCGAAGTTGAGTGAGCCAACGGCAGTACGGGGAGGACGCAGAAAAAGAATATATACTATTTCAGCGAGCGGTCAAAAAGCACTTGCTGCATCAAGAGAACTCAGGACCTCTCTTTGGAAGCAATATCCGGCATTTACAAAATTTGGATTTAAGTAAAATAGTCAAAATGTCTGATAAAAAAGGTACACCCCCTCAACTACCCAGAAGACTTCTGGACTGGATTATAAGAGATGATCTGGTCGAAGAAATATTAGGCGATCTGGAAGAAAGATTCCATAAAGATACTACAAGAAAATCTTCTTTTCGGGCCAAAATTAATTACTGGTACCAGACTATGAATTACCTAAGACCTTTTGCAATTCAAAAATCAAAATTATTCACAGTAATGGATAACAGTTTATATAAGCTTCACTTTAAGATTTTCTTTCGAAACGCTATAAGGCAGAAAAGCACTTTTTTTATAAAGATCATTGGGCTTTCAACCGGGTTGGCATGTGTAATGTTAATAGCTCTTTGGGTTTTTGACGAACTTAGTATGGATAAATTCCATGAAAATGATACACGATTGTACCAGATAATTGAAACTCCTGAAATTGATGGTTACAGGATAGAGAACCCAAGTACAGCAGGGTTGGTAGGAGAAACACTGGCGCAGGAGTTTCCGGAAATTCAGAACAGTACCAGTGTAAAAACGATCAAAGATCTCTTGTTCTCCTATAAAGATATCCATCTTAAAGCTCATGGATTATTTACAGACCCGAGTTTTTTTGATGTATTTACCTTTAAACTTGCTCAGGGTGACAAAAAGAACATACTCCCCACTAAAAACTCGGTTTTACTATCAGAAGCTCTGGCCACAAGACTTTTTGGAAGTACCAACAATGTAATTGGCAAAGTCATACAGCTTTATGAAAACAGGCCATTCAGGGTCACAGGAATTTTGGAAAAAGTGCCTAATAACTCCTCTATTAAATTCGATTTTGTTTTACCCTTCGAATTATTTAAAGAGATATCTCCCAATTCGTTAAACTGGGATTATAATACGACCAATGTGTATGTGGTGTTGAAAGAAGGCACCAATATGGTAGATTTTAATGCCAAGATAAAAGATTTTATAAGCACAAAGACCGAGGCAAATGGTAGGCTGCTTTCAACACGATTATTTTCCGATAATTATCTGTATGACAAATTTCAGAATAGAGAGGAAAAGTCAGGGAGAATAACCTATGTACGGCTTTTTTCGCTGATCGCTTTTTTAATTCTGATAATTGCATGTATCAATTTTATGAATCTTTCCACTGCAAACGCATCGCGAAGGCTTAAGGAAATCGGTATTAAAAAAGTCATAGGATCAAAACGAAACTCTTTAGTGTCACAATACCTAATGGAATCGCTTTCAACTACCATTATTTCCTCAGTGTTGGCCCTGCTTATCGTAGTATTGTTACTGCCTCAGTTTAATACTCTTGCTTCGAAGGAAATGGAACTAAGCTTCAAGCTGGAATATGTATGGTTCTTAGGAGTAATTGTATTGGTTACGGGTCTTTTGGCAGGTAGCTATCCTGCCTTTTATCTCTCGAGACTCAATACCATAAATACATTAAAAGGAAAACTCAAAACATCTTTTGGAGAAGTATTTGCACGCAGGGGTCTTGTAATATTTCAATTTACCATTTCCACAATCTTGATTCTTTCTGTCTTTGTCGTTTATACACAGTTAGAATTTGCCCAAAAAAAGAATTTGGGTTATGACAAAGATAACCTTGTCTATTTTGATATGGACCCGAAAATCAGACAAAATTTACATACATACCTATCGGCCTTAGAACAACTTCAGGGAGTAAAGTCGGCAAGTAGCATTTCTACTAATATCGTAGGTGGGAACAATACCAACAACCGTTTAAAATGGCCCGGGCAAACACCAGATAAACAGGAAGTATTTCAGGTACGTCCTGTAAATTATGGAATGATAGAGACTTTGGATATTGGTATTCTTGAAGGAAGATCATTTTCAAAAGACTACGGGGCAGAGGAGTCAAAGATCATCTTTAATCAGACTGCAATCAATGCTATGGGACTCAAGGATCCCATTGGTAAAACAGTTTCTATAGAGAATGCGGTTTTTGAAATTGTGGGCATTACCAAAGATTTTCATTTTGCAACTATACACGAAGAGATCAAACCTATGTTCTTCGTTCTGAGACCAGAATGGACCCGCACCATCATGGTTAAGATACAGGCAGGTAAAGAAAAAATAGCTTTAAATAATCTTCAGGACTTTTACGAACAGTACAGTCCCGGAATGGATTTCAATTACAAGTTTCTTGATGAAACTTACGCCTCACAATATGTTTCAGAACAACGGGTCTCTACCCTGGCCAGATATTTTGCCGGACTCGCTATTTTAATTTCCTGTCTGGGTTTGTTTGGACTGGCCATCTTTAATGCAGAAAGGAGAAAAAAAGAGATCAGTATACGTAAGGTACTTGGTCAAAGCGCTACCCGCATTACTATTATGTTAGCCAGTGAATTTGCCAAACCTGTCTTAATCTCCATTATAATAGCGCTTCCAATAGCTTACTTTTTGATAAAAAACTGGCTTTCCAGTTTTGCCTATCGCATTCCATTATATATGTGGTATTTTCTGGCTGCCGGGTTTATAATCCTAACGGTAGCTATGTTAACCGTTGGAGGACAGGCAATAAAAGCGGCAAACAATAATCCGGTTGACGGGCTAAGAAATAATTAAATAATCGTGTAAGTACATTATACTTTTAATATACATTACTCTTCACTAAAAGCAAAAAGTTCTCTTAAAAACGTAAATTTTCCAAGAGAACTTTTCTGCTATCATGTATGGGGGTGGTAGTATAAACTCCATTCATTATGACATTGAGTATGGCTCAGGCAGGTCTAACACGGGTACCCTTTGTGTTCTTTTTATTTACCATTTATCCTTGGAAGAACTGTTTTATTACTGGTCTTATTCTCGATATTGTTCCATAATGATCATCTGGCATTTGCCAGTGACCGTGATGACATGGCAAAAACAGTATAGCTTTTTAGTTATACAAGTCTATACCTTAACAGCCTCAATGCATTTATGACCACTACCAAAGTAGAGCCTTCGTGAATAGCTACGGCGATTCCTATATTAGCCCACCCCATAATTGTAGAGGGTATAAAGAGGGCAACAATCCCAAGACTTATCCATAAATTTTGCTTTATGATGGATTTGGCAATTCTGCTTAAACCAATGGCAAAAGGCAAAGTTTCCAGTTTATCTGCCATTAATGCAATGTCTGCAGTTTCCAGTGCCACATCACTACCTGCGGCTCCCATAGCAATGCCTACCGTACTGTTTGCTATAGCAGGGGCGTCGTTTACCCCATCACCTATCATGGCTATCTTTTTTTCTTGTTGTGCCAGTTGCTTTATGGCTTCAACTTTTTCTTCCGGGAGTAAACTTCCCCTGGCTTCGGTCAATCCTATTTCTTTAGCCACGGCATCTGCTACTTTTTGGTTATCACCCGTAAGCATTATCATTTTTTTAATGCCTATTTTTTTTAACCGTACTAAAGTCTCTTTTGCTTTTTCCCTTGGTGTATCCATAAGCCCCAACATGCCCATGAATTCATGGCCACGTTTCATCAGCATTGTTGTCTTTCCTTCGCCTTCTAACGAACGTACTTTTTTAACCACCTCATCGGGAATACCATTGTCTGTATTTTCAAACAGTTCCAGATTACCTATATAAACGGATTCGCCCTGATATACTGCTTTTATTCCTTTTCCATGTACGGCTTCTATATGACTCGCATTTGGGATATCCAAACCAGGAGATAGTTGCATTCTTCCATCTCTAACTACTGCTTTAGCTAACGGATGGTCACTTAATTCTTCAACGGCAATGGCCACTTTCAGCAGGTCTTCATTTGTGGTATTTCCAAAACTAATAACATCGGTCAATTTTGGTTTTCCTTCTGTAAGGGTCCCTGTTTTATCAAATGCCAAAGCAGTTAAAGTACCTAAGTCTTCTAATGGGCGGCCTCCTTTTATCAAAACCCCTCCACGGGCTGCTCTGGCTACGCCACTAAGTACTGCCGATGGTGTTGAAATGGCCAATGCACAGGGGCTTGCAGCGACTAAAACTGCTAAGGAACGGTATAAGCTTTCACTCCAGGTTTCGTCAATTACCAGAAAAGCAAAATTGAGTAGGATGACTAACAGGATAACCGAAGGCACAAAGATCTTTTCAAATTTATCGGTCAACAATTGCGTAGGCGATTTTTGTTCTTGTGCATTCTGGACCATGGTAACCAATCTGCTCAGGGTAGAATCCTGGGCTTCCTTGATTACTTTAACCTCCAAAACATTATTTCCATTTATGGTTCCTGAAAAAACACGACTTTCTTTGGGGATATTGTTATGATTCTCATAGTTTTTATGAGGATCTTCAATGGCTTTTTTATCTACAGGAACACTTTCGCCGGTAATAGGTGCCTGATTGATGCTACTTGCCCCTTTGACAATAATACCATCTGCCGAAATTTTGCTGTTGGGACGAATAACAATGATATCACCAATTTTTAATGTCTCAATAGCTACTTCTTCGGTTTTCTCCCCTTTTTTTAACAATGCGGTTTTAGGGGCTAGATCGGTAAGGGCGGCAATGGATTTTTTTGCTTTTCCCATAGCATAATTTTCTAAGGCATGGCCCAAACTAAAAAGGAACAACAACAAGGCACCTTCTGCCCATTCTCCCAAATAAGCTGCTCCTGCCGCTGCTACAAGCATTAGAAAATCGATTTCAAATTCTCCTTTTGAAATTTTTGTAATGGCTTCTTTTAAAGTAAAATACCCTCCAAAAAAATAAGCAGAAAGGTAGAGGCCAAAAGGAAGGTTATCTGGAATACTTGCATATATTTCCAGTAGATATCCTATCAATAAACAAGTTCCACTTAAAATTGCAAAGTAGAGTTCTGTATCCTTCCCAAAAATACCTCCGTGGGCATGATGATGTCCATCTTCTTTATGATGTTTTTCGTTTCCCTTCATTATTTCCTTTTGTTTTAATCCATATTACATTTTTCACAAATCCCTTTTACGGTTAGGTTCATGTCTTCTGAGACATACCCTTTTGGAAGGTTAATTTGTGGGATTTTATAGTCAGTTAAGCAAACCGTTTCCTGGCATTTGTTGCATCTAAAATGTAAATGCAGATCATTATTTTCCCTAGAGGTAAAATAGTCTTCACAAATAGCATATTTTATGATACCCGTACCATCTTCTATCGAGTGCACGATACCCTTTTCTTCAAATGTTTTTATAGTGCGAAAAAGCGTACTTCGCTCTGAGGTTTTAAAATCTGTTTCCAATTCACCCAAGCTTATGGCATTTTCTCTTTTTGCCAATAACTTATAGACCAACAATCGCATTGCTGTTGGGCGAACCCCTTTATTTTCAAGTATTTTTGCTATTTCTTCCATTTTTTTAACGAATTATTTCTAATGATCTCAAAAATCCCTAATGTTTTGTTATGCTCTATATCGGTTTTTAAAAGGGTTTGTTGTTTATTTTCCAATGGGAAGATGTCGAACAGACCCTAACTAACCAATCAAAATCAATTTTAATATTTTATCAATGACTATGCGATGTTTCACCTTTTTGCATTTCTGATATCAGGTAATACGCATTATTAAATACAACCTGTGTGTTTTCCGGAAGTGGCTGCAATAACTTTATTTCTACCCAACCATCTTCGGTTATTCCTGTACGAATTTCAATAGGCTTTAACTCCCACTCGACTTCTCCGTTTTCCATATGTTTTTGTGCTGTAAAAATAAAAGGCTTTCCATCTTCTTCTATAATGGCATCTTCTGGTAAAGCCGTTACTGGTTCGGCACCAACCCTGATCTTTCCATTTATGTACATCCCTGGAATCAGGAAGTCCTCTTTATTGTCTATTTCGGCGTGAACGTGCACTGCTTTGGGGTTCTGCTCAAATTGCTTCCCTACGGAATAGATCTCACCCGAAAGATTACTGCCAGGAACCGATTCCAACGTAAAAGAAATTTTTTGTCCCTTTTTTACTTTATGTATGTCTTTTTCAAAAACCATCAGATCGGCATGTATATGCTCATTATCCACAATCATGAACATAGGGGTTTGGGATGCCACGTACTGCCCAATTTGAACAGTTACCTTTTCAATATAGCCATCAATAGGGCTTGTTACAGGAACATATTCGTAAATTTCACCGTTCCTGATTTTTGAAGTATTTATATTCAATTGACGTAACTGCGATTCATAGCCTTTTACCTCTGCTTTGATAGATCGATACTCCGATTGTGTTTGCTGGAAAGTTTTTCCAGAACCTACCTTTTCCTCATACAATCGTTTTTGGCGTTCGTATTCTTTTTCTAAAAACTGCATGCTGTTATAGGTTTTGATATAATTGGTCTGGATTTGGGCAAGATCAGGATGAGAAAGATAGGCCAGGGTCTGCCCTTTACGCACTTTATCACCTTCTATGACTTTAATGCTGCTTACGTTACCACCCAAAATAGCGGTTACCGTGGCTTCATATTGAGGGGGCACCTCCAATTGTCCGTTGGCTTTTACCACACCTGAAAGCGACTTTGTTGGTAAAGCACCTACTTTAATTCCCAAGCTATTGAATTTTAGCTCGGATAGATGCACTGCTTCACCTTCTTCTTCAGAACTCTCTTCATTTTCTTCGTGTTCCTCTCCTTCTTTATGGTCATGGGTTTCTTCTGTTTTTGAGGCTTCCTCCCCTACTGCTTGTTCTGTTCCTTCCTTGCAGCCCGTAAAAATGGCAAGCACAAGCGATACTATTAAAAATTTTATGATTTGTATTTTGATCTTATTGTTCATCTTAAGTTTATTTAGAATTTTTCAGGTAATATTCCAATTGGTAACGACTGTCTAAGTAACTGTTGAAGGCTTCCCAACCGTTTACTTCAATACGAATGACGTCCCTTATATTCTGTAAGAAAGCTACATAGTCGATGGCCCCTTCTTTAAAGGCCAATATGGAACCTCTTTGCTGTTCTTTGGCCAATGGAAGCGCTTTATCCCTGTAATAGTTCCACGAGTTTTGCCACTTCATAAAATCTTCCCGCATATTGTCGTAGGCCGTTTTTACTTTTAGTTTTTCGGTATAAAAATTCTCTTCGGCTATTTTTTTATCAATTTTCGCCCTTTGGGCCCTTCCCAGTTCAGGTCCAAAAAACAAAGGTATTTGTATGCCTACCTGATATTGATAAAACCCTGATTCTCCGTTGATTTGTTGCCTGCCGTATTGTGCCTGGAACTTTGGCAGGAACTCAGATCTTTGCACTTTGGTAAGTGTATGGGCAACGTTAATTTCCTGCTTAGAGGTTTGCAGTAGCGGATGATTTTCCAGGGATATCGTTGTAAGATCAAACGGAACTTCTAAAGATGCTAATGAGACGTTTGGCACACTGTATAAAGTGTCATTTACAAACCATTGGTTTAATTGTTGCAAAGCTTTATTGTATTCCCTAAATGCCTGTTCTTTTTGGATCTTGACCTCATTGGCTTGATTGGATGTGGCCAAATACTCCAGATTGGAAGAAGCTTCTGTCTCATACCTGATCCTGGCCGCTCTCTGGATATCCTGAAAAACGGAATCCATTTGTTTATAAACCAGATACGTCTTCCTTTTTGTATATACATTTGCCCAAGACCTGCTTACTTCTCGTTCTATTTCCAAGGCAGTTAGGTTCACAAGGTTTTCTGCTAAATTGATACGTTCCTTTTGCAACTTTAATTTGGGAGCAATACCAAACACATTAATGTCCTGCTGCTGTACCCCAATGGTATTAGATATGCCTTTGTCGCCATTGCCAACCTCTTCCTTTCCTGTAAATACTTGGGTATTTCCAAAATCAAAGGCTGTTTTTCGCATCGCTTTCTCTACTTCGATTCCGAGCTTTGCTGCTTTTAATCCTGGATAGTTGGCAAGGGCCATTTCCCTGGCTTTTTCCAGACTTATAGTTGGCAGACTATCCTGTAGAATCGTTTTGTTTTCTTGTATGCTTTCCTGGGCAGAAGCTGGAATGGAAAAACCCAATACGCATCCTATGATCAAGATAGTGGTTATCGCTTGTGGTTTTAGTGACGAAAACTTCTTCCGGTCTTTGTTCTCTCTCCTCTTTTCGATGAATGTATATAAAATTGGAAGTACAACAAGTGTCAATAAGGTAGCCGTCAACATACCTCCAATGACCACGGTTGCCAATGGTCGTTGTACTTCGGCACCGGCCGATGATGAAAATGCCATGGGCATAAAACCTAAAATATCTGTAGTCGCTGTTAACATAATTGGTCGTATTCTTTCTTTAGTTCCTGTTATTATTCTTTCCCGTATGTTGGTCATGCCCTCTTCCTTTAATGAATTAAATCGGTTTATAAGTACCAATCCGTTCAGTACGGCAACCCCAAACAACACTATAAATCCGACCCCTGCCGAAATACTGAATGGCATATCCCGTAACCACAAGGCAAATATGCCGCCAATGGCTGCCAGTGGAATAGCGATGTATATCATTATGGATTGGGAAAAAGATTTTAAGGCAAAGTATAAGAGCACAAAGATCAAGAACAGTGCTATGGGCACTACGATGGTCAATCGCTCTTTGGCGCGTACCAGATTTTCAAACTCTCCTCCGTAGGTAATATAATAGCCTGGAGGCAGGTCTAGCTCGGCATCCAATTTCTGTTGAATATCAGTTACTACCGATTCCACATCACGCCCTCTTGCATTTATGCCCACGTAGGTCCTTCGAAAGGTGTTGTCGCGGGATATCTGCATAGGTCCCGGTACATAACTTATGTCTGCCACTTCTTTGATGGGCACCTGGGTGCCGTTGTCCAGATCAACATACAGAGAGCGCAGGTCTTCGATACTTTTTCGATGTTCCTCATCAAACCGGATAACCATATCAAAGCGTTTTTCCCCTTCAAAAATAACTCCAGCACTACCACCCGCGAATGCGGCACTTATATAATCGTTTACTTTTTCAATATCAAGCCCGTATTGAGCCATCTTTTTTCGGTTGTACCTCACGGTCATCTGTGGCAGCCCTGATGTTCGCTCTGGGTTGACATCTCCCACACCTGGAACGGTTTGGATAATGGCTGCCATTTCCTCGGCTTTTTGGGAAAGCACCCCTAGATCTTCACCATATAGTTTTACGGCAACATCTTCCCGTACTCCCGTTAACAATTCGTTGAAACGCAATTCTACAGGTTGGCTAAATACCAGGTTTACGCCTGTAAGTTCACTGTCCAGTTTATCCTTGATCTTATCGATGAGTTCCTCTTTTGAACTCGCAGAGCTCCATTTGTCCATATCCTTTTCCAGGATGATGAACATATCGGCAATATCCATTGGCATGGGGTCGGTAGGAATATCGGCAACCCCTATTCTCGCCACGGCAGTTTTTACCTCTGGAAAGTTATCGATAAGGATACTTTCAATCTTGTTCGATACATCTATCGCCTCTGTCAATCCTGTTCCCGGGCGTAACAACGCTTGCATGGCAAGGTCGCCCTCATCCAATTGGGGAACAAATTCGCCTCCCATCCTTGAGAATACAAATCCTGAAACCAGTAATAAAGCCACAGCAGCCCCCACAACCAGGTTCTTTGTTTTTAATGCAGCCTTTAATATTGGCAAGTAGGCTTTTTGAATGCTTCCTATAATTTTATCACTGATTCTTTCCAGCCAGCTTTCAAATTTCCCGAACCAATTGTTTTTGTTCTTAACGGGTTTCATAAATAAAGCGGACATCATGGGAACATAGGTCAGACAGAGGAAAATAGCCCCTAGCATGGCAAACCCAAATGTGAATGCCATAGGGCGGAACATCTTTCCTTCAACTCCTGTTAGAAAAAGAATAGGGGCAAAAACAATAAGAATGATGATCTGCCCAAAAAATGCAGAGCCCATCATCGTACTTCCTGCATCATAGGCAACCTTATCCATTATCTCCTGATTGAATTTGAGTTTTCCGGAACGTATCCGTTTTTGGATTTCATAGACTGTGCCTTCAATAATGATCACCGCACCATCTATTATGATCCCAAAATCAATGGCTCCCAAACTCATCAGGTTTGCCCAGACACCAAACTGTCTCATCAGGATAAAGGCAAAGAGTAGTGACAACGGTATTGTGGTAGCAGTTATCAATCCTCCCCTTAAACTTCCCAATAAAAAGACCAGGGCAAAGATGACGATAAGTGCTCCCTCCAAAAGATTTTGTGTAACAGTGCTTGTAGTACGCTCTATAAGGTTGCTTCTATCCAAAAAGGGTTTGATTTCCAATCCTTCAGGCAGTGATTTTTCAACTTTTTGCATTCTTTCCTGAACATTGGCAATGACCTTATTGGGATTGGCTCCTTTCATCATCAACACCATTCCACCAACGGCTTCACGTCCATCCTGGGTAAAGGCCCCGTAACGGACCTGACTCCCAAATTGTACTTTTTCGGCTATATCGGCAATAGTGATCGGCAGCCCGTTTTCATTTTTTATGGAGATGGCCTTAATATTGTCCAGGGACCTTATCAATCCTTCCCCTCTTATGAAGTTTGCCATTTTGCTTTTTTCGATATAGGCACCCCCTGTATTGACATTGTTCCTTTCCAGAGCGGCAAATACCTCAGATATGGAAACACCCATGGCATTGAGCTTTTCGGGGTTTATGGCTATTTCGTATTGTTTTATGTTTCCTCCAAAAGAATTGACTTCCACAACACCATCTAACAGGGTCATTTGGCGTTTTACGATCCAATCCTGAATGGTACGTAAATCGGTAGGGGTGTACTTATTTTCAAAGCCCTCTTTTGGCTTGATGGTATATTGGTATATTTCTCCCAATCCGGTGGTAATTGGCCCCATAGAAGGGCTTCCAAATTTTTCCGGGATGCTTTCCCTGACCTCGTTCAGTTTCTCCTGTACCAATTGTCTGGGTTTGTAAATGCCCATGTCATCATCGAAGACGATGGTTACTACGGAAAGTCCAAAACGGGAAACGGAACGGATTTCGGTCACATTCGGCAAGTTGCCCATCGCCAATTCTACGGGATAGGTCACGAATTGTTCAATGTCTTCTGTGGCAAGGTTCTTAGATACCGTAATGACCTGTACCTGGTTGTTCGTGATATCTGGCACCGATCCCAGATTTACGGTGAACATGGACCAAATACCGGTTACGATAAGAGCCAGGGTCAGCAGTCCAACAATAAATTTATTATTAATGGAGAACGCAATGATTTTATTGATCATTAGAAAGAAAATTTAACTCAGTTAAACTTTTCGATAGAAAGTGCATATAACAAAATCAACGAAATGAAAATATTGGCCTATCAGGATAGGTCTGAAAAGGATATAGTTATCCTAAAAACTGAATTAAACTTGTGGTGGTTGTAATAAGGAATGGGTGAACTCTTTGCCCACGTTATCGAAATGGATACAAGGTTCCATAGAAATATCCATCATTATTGGCTCAAAACCTGGAAGCCCAAAATCTAAGATATGTACATGACAGCAATGACATGTGCAAAACGGAGTACATAGGTCTAAAGCCCCCTTTTCAGAATGGTCTAAGTCCATGTCCATAGCAACTTCCATTTGAGCTATATCATCAGGAAAGTCTGTATCATTACAAGGTTGCAAATTAAGTGCAAGGATGTAAAAAGATAATATGAGTGCTGCTATTTTCACAAAACAAAAATACAAAATTAATAATGCACAGGCTGTGCAAAGTAACAACAGCGACAATTACAAACTTGCTTCTTCCCTTAGTTTCTAAAACTTCTGGATGTGGTTGTCCATATTAACGGTAGTTTTCTCAACGATTGCCTTTCTCCGGTATCCTGACCGTACTTTTCTTCTATCTGGAAGTTTCATGAATACAATGGTATTGGAAGATGTTATCAAAAGAATTGAACGACTTGTCCTTTTCAAGATATCTTTACTTAATGGCCTGGAAAGTGATCACCGCCCTCTCTTTGAATACAATTGTCTATGGCACTCCAGTAACCTGGCGTGTATATCGTCAAGATACTTATTGATTTCTTGTGCGCCTTTGGCCCTATGGTCAATTTTACCCGAAATAGGACACCAACATTCTTAGATAGTGGATCTATGGAAACTGATATTGGCAAGGATGCCTTCAAATCGGATGGCGGGCATAGATAGGAATCTGCCCATTTTTCTTTTTGGTGTTTTTTTATACCCACAAAATCAAAGTTTGTTGGGGTGGCAGGATTTTTTTGCATGATCTAAGAGAGGAAGTGTTGCTCAGAAAAACCCAACACCACTTTAGATACGGTCGTTTTTATGGCTCCGGTTTCGTAAATGAATTTACAGCCCGTTGCCAATAAAAAAAGCCAATGCAAATGCATTGGCTTTTTTTGTCGGGGTGGCAGGATTCGAACCTGCGACCTCCGCGTCCCAAACGCGGCGCGATGACCGGGCTACGCTACACCCCGAAAATGTACCTATTATCAAAGATATATGTTATCCATGAACTATGCGGAGAGACTGGGACTCGAACCCAGGCGACACTTTCGCGTCGACAGATTAGCAATCTGCTCCGTTACCACTCCGGCACCTCTCCTTATTTTAACTGAACGTATAATTATAAATTGCGGATGCAAATGTAACAGTTCGTCTGAAAGAACACAACTATTTTACGCTTTTTTTACTTAATTTTTTTATGAAAATGATAACCTGCTGATACTCAAAAATGCCTATTCAGGATACTCTATACGCAAATGGTAAATATTAGTAAGCTTACGTTTCAATACTTTTTTAATTGCCAGTATTTCCTTAAAGGTTATATTGGCATTTTGAAATTGTTTCTCTTCTATCTGTTTATCAATAATACGTTCCACAAAAAGGTCAATTTCTTTAAAATCGGGATTCTTCAGGCTCTTAGACGCAGCCTCCACCGCATCACACATCATAAGAATTGCCGTTTCTTTAGAAAAAGGAATGGGGCCCGGATATCTAAACAGAGTTTCATCTACTTCTTCTGAAATAGTAGTTTGCTTTTTGTAAAAATAATATACCAGAGTAGTACCATGATGGGTACGGATAAAATCGATGACCCTGTCGGGCAGATTTGCCTTTTTAGCCATTTCAATCCCGTCAAGTACATGTTTAATAATTATACGGGCACTCTCTTCGGGTTCGAGTTCGTTATGCAGATTCACATTGGTAGTTTGGTTTTCTGTAAAATAGGCCGGATCATTCATTTTTCCGATATCATGATACAGCGCCCCAACTCTTACCAGCATGGCATTACCTTTTACTTCATTAGCACAGGCCTCTGCTAAGTTGGCTACCTGCAAAGAGTGGTGAAAAGTTCCTGGAGCCTTATCAGAGAGTTCTTTGAGAAGCTTTGAATTGGTATCTGATAGTTCTAGCAAGGAGATATCAGAAACAAGCCCAAAAACTTTTTCATACATATAGATCAAAGGTTGCACAAACAACGTAGCGAGTCCGTTGAGAATGAACAAGCCAAACATAATCCAGTTTATATTGGTAATGTTCCCTTCGTGTATAATGTAGAAAGCGAAATAAGCAATAACATAGATAAGAGTGATTTGCCCTACCGAGATAAAAAGGTTGGCTCTCTTATACAATTCTGAAATAGTTTGTATGGTCACAATACCGGCTATGATTTGCAGAAATACATATTCAAAGCTATTGGGAACGATAAAACCAAGCAGTAGTACGGTTAACACATGGGTAAACAGCCCCAGGCGGGCATCAAAAAATGCTTTGAGAATTAGTGGAAGTATGCAAAGGGGTACTACATACACATATGCTACATTATATTTGAGCACGAGAGTGGTTAAAAAGATCATCACCACTACGTTGAAAAAAATAAAAGTTACTTTGGTATTATGCGCATAAATGGCCGGTCTGTACTTTTTGAGGAACAACAGGAG
The DNA here is from genome assembly GCF_037646345.1 of Ascidiimonas aurantiaca. Taxonomy (NCBI): domain Bacteria; kingdom Pseudomonadati; phylum Bacteroidota; class Flavobacteriia; order Flavobacteriales; family Flavobacteriaceae; genus Ascidiimonas; species Ascidiimonas aurantiaca. Next base: position 91,523 of record NZ_JBBEWR010000014.1, read on the forward strand.
CATGAGCAATGCCAGAGCTACGAGTATGATATAACCAAAAACGATCCATCCGTAGTTTTGATCGTTCCACAATTGCGACTGGTACTCTTTTTTGAGAGAGGCAAGCATATTTAACCGTTCGCCCTCTACTACTTCTCCTTTTGCAATAATGAGCTTTCCTTTATCTACATTTCCCCGGGTAAGCGGAATTTTTTCCAACTCGTCTTTAAGGGTACGCTCAGTCAGGTTTTCATTGTAGGTCACGTTGGTCTTCACCTTATCAAAAAACAGATTGTAAAACCGTTCTGAAAACCGCTGTTCCCTGGAATCGGCCAGACGATCCTCAATAAAAGACTGTAATTGCTGAGCTTTAAAGAGCCTGCCAAAAGTAATAGTACGCTGCTCATTATTTTGAACTATATGAATGAGTTGGTCGTCTCTATAAGCATCGGTAGCATTTATGACCCCATAGGCATATATATCTTCTAGTAACTGATTTCCGGTTTTGTAAAGCCGAGTGACGAGATAGGGTTCTTCTACATCATTAAAGTAGGCTGAAAAACTGGTTTCGTACTCGTCAAATACACCGGCAGCAATCTCCGTATCATAAGAAAAATAAGGAATGTGCCCATTAATAATTTCCTGTTTCTCCTGTTCCAGGTCATCAACATCTTTAAAAAGCACAAAATCAAACGGTGCATAGAGGTTTTCATATTGCCACGGTTTGCCTTTTTGGAACTCGTATTTAAATTTTCCGCCTTTGGGAAACAAATACACAATAAGAATAGTAGCAGCAATAAATAAAAAAGCTTTATAAATTAACGACTGATTTTTATATAGTGTATCTGGTGAAAGGCGCATTCTATTTTTGTGACTAATTCTTCAAATGTAGCAAAAAATACCATGAAAAAGGATGTAAGTTAAATGGTTTAAGTATATGAATATCCTTTTAAATTAATTAATTTCGCAACACAAAAAACAGAATTATGTCTAATAAAGTAGTTATAGTTTCAGCAGCAAGAACCCCTATTGGAAGTTTTATGGGAGCCCTTTCCGGTATTCCGGCCCCCAGACTTGGGGCCATTGCCATAAAAGGCGCTCTTGAAAAAATAAACCTGGACCCCACTCTGGTAAATGAAGTACTTATGGGAAATGTGGTACAGGCTGGCGAAGGCCAGGCACCTGCCAGACAGGCAGCTATATATGCCGGCATACCCGATACGGTACCCTGCACTACGGTAAACAAAGTATGTGCCAGTGGTATGAAAGCGGTAATGCAGGGAGCACAGGCTATTGCCCTGGGTGATGCAGAGATTGTAGTGGCCGGAGGTATGGAAAATATGAGCCTTATTCCGCATTATGTACATTTGAGAAAAGGTACCAAATTTGGCCCGGCCGGTCTAACAGATGGTATGCAAAAAGACGGTTTGGTAGATGCGTATGATGAAAATGCTATGGGCGTTTGTGCTGATCTGTGCGCTACAGAACATAACTTCTCCAGAGAAGAACAGGATGCATTTGCCATCCAGTCCTACAAAAGATCTGCAGATGCCTGGGCCAGTGGCAAATTTGCGAATGAGGTAGTGCCTGTTTCCGTACCTCAACGAAAAGGAGATCCTGTTATAGTTACGGAAGATGAAGAATACAAAAATGTGATCCTTGAGAAAATACCCTCACTACGGCCAGCCTTTACAAAAGATGGTACGGTTACAGCTGCCAATGCTTCTACTATTAATGACGGAGCAGGAGCGGTTGTGCTGATGAGCGAAACCAAAGCTAAAGAAATGGGCATTTACCCTCTGGCTGTAATCACAGCTTATGCCGATGCTGCCCAGGAACCCAAATGGTTTACAACAGCCCCGGCAAAAGCATTACCCAAAGCGCTCGCCAAAGCAGGTATTACGCTGGATGATGTTGACTTTTTTGAATTCAATGAGGCTTTCTCTGTAGTAGGACTTGCCAATATGAAATTACTTGGGCTAACAGATAAAAATGTAAATGTAAATGGTGGTGCGGTATCTTTAGGACATCCTCTGGGATGTTCAGGCGTACGGATACTCATTACACTTTTGAGCGTTTTACAGCAAAATGATGCCAAAACCGGTGCGGCTGCTATTTGTAACGGTGGTGGTGGTGCCTCTGCTATCATTGTTGAGCGTGTTTAACCTTTACGACCCCCTCTAAGTTAATGCAGTACGGCGTTTGTAACTTAAGTACGATCTCTATTAGGTCACAACCTGTTGATACGTCAGAACAGGTATCACAATTGTTGTTTGGCGAACACTTTAAAGTGCTTGAACAACGAAAATACTGGAGTTATATAAGGCATGCATTTGATAAGTGTGAAGGGTGGATAAACAACCGGCAGTTAATACTTATCACCGAAGACGTCTTTAAAAAACTGGATGCGGAAGAAACCCTGCTTTCAGATAATCTGGTGGATTATGTATCAGATGGCATCAACCTCATTCCTATAGTGCTGGGTTCTCATATTAATGCTACCCGTGTATTAAACTTTGATTTTGAGGGGAATGTAAGACAGGGAGTAAAAAACCGGGAAGAAGTGATACAATCTGCCTTGTTTTATCTCAATACACCCTATTGCTGGGGAGGAAGAAGCCCTTTTGGTATGGATTGTTCCGGATTTACGCAAATGGTGTATAAACTTAATGGTTATAAGCTTTTAAGAGATGCAGAACAACAGGCTACACAGGGTGAACCTTTAAGTTTTATAGAGGAAAGTGAACAGGGAGACCTGGCTTTTTTTGATAACGACGAAGGAAAGATCATTCATGTAGGTATAATTATGAAAGATAATTACCTGATCCATTCACATGGAAAAGTACGAATAGACCGTATTGATCATACCGGTATTTTTAATACTGAAATGGGCCTGTACTCGCATAAACTAAGAGTAATTAAGAGAATTATCCCCTAAATTTAATTACGGACAGATTAACTATTAAACAATGGTTACTGTAAATAAAAATCCCGGTCAATGACCGGGATTTTTAATATTATTAAGCTTTAAACAGTATATTATTGTTCAAGAGCACTCAGTTTTGCTTTTAACTCTTTGTATTTCTCTGTTTCACCTATAGTACCATAAATATTAACCAGGGTTTTGGTAGCATCCACATGGTTGGGATCTATAGAAAGTAGTTTTTCCAGATAAGGTACTGCAGAAAGGTAAAGTTCTTCTCTTTTCTTTTTCAGTTCTTCATAACGCACATTATCGGCCCTGCTGGTACCAAGACTGTTCATTTCTTCAACAATGCTTTTTTCCTGCTCCAGCGTAAGTGCTGCGAGGTTAAGATAGCTATCTTTATAGTTAGGATCTACTTCTAAAGATTTTTCATAGTACTTACGTGCCCCTTCGGTATCTCCCTGATCGGCAGCAATGACTCCCAGATTAAAAAACAGAGCCGGATTGTCTGGATTTCTTCTGGCTGCCTCCTCCATAACAATCTTATATTGATCTTTCTGACCGTTCTTGATATACAGGTTGGCTTCGGTTAAAAGAAGATCTACATCATCCGGATTAGAGGCTCTCGCTTCTTTTACAGCAGCAATGGCTTCGTCGGTTTTTCCCTGCTGTGTATAAATAAGTGCAATATTCTTTACGATTTCAGGTAGTCTTGAAGCGGTTTCTTCTTCTCTGAAGTTTGAATATTCCTTAGACTTTTTATACAGGTCATATTCTGTCTTTGATACTTCTGATTCTTTTCCTGTGGCTACTTCGGTAACATAGTACTTTGTAGTAATCCCGGTATATCCAATATCTTTTAATTCCTGATACCGCAACAAGGCTGTATCATAATCTCCGCTACTTACCGCAGTGGTGGCGGCAAAGTAAAGATAATCAGTATTCTCTTTGTTTAGCTGGTAAGCCATGTACAGCTTTTTACCTGCTACCTCATAACTTTCATTTTTATTGGCCTCTATGGCTTCATTCACCAGGTCCACACCAATTTGGTTTAATGCTTCCTGGGCTGCATCTGAAGAACGTTTTTTACCCATGTTCTCTTCCAGTGCAATTACTTCTTTATAAGCACTGACAGCTTTTTCATATGAAGCGTCGGTCTCCAGGCCTTTGGCGGCCATATCCTTGTACAACTGCCCTTTTAACATATGGTACTGTACCTGATATTTAATATCAGCTCCGGCAATCATAGGTTCCGCACTTTGAAGAGCTGTTTTTGCTGCAGCATTATCACCGGTTTTCAACGCTTTTTCTGCAGCTTTTAATTCAGTTTTCTGCGCAAATGTAACGGTAGTACATATAAGAGCCGAAAAGATCAAAAATTGTTTTCTCATGGTCTCAATCATTTATTTTTTTTCAAAATTACACATTTCATCACTACTTAATCAATAGTTGTGCCATTATTTTCATCTTCTATATCTTCATCTATCTCAGTTTCTTCTTCACGCATCACCTTTGCTACCGCAGCTATAGAGTCATCTCCTTTTATATTGATCAGTCGTACTCCCTGGGTGGCACGCCCCATTACTCTGAGATTTTCTACAGTAAGGCGAATTGCTATTCCCGATTTGTTTATGATCATTAGATCATCTGAATCGGTTACGCTTTTTATGGCAACAAGATTTCCGGTTTTTTCGGTTATGGATATAGTCTTAACTCCTTTACCTCCCCGGTTGGTAATACGATAAATGGCTTCTCCGTCTTCCGGATCATCAATGTAGGTACGTTTTCCAAAACCGTTTTCAGAAACCACTAATACGGTTTCTTCTTTGGGGTTTTCAATAGCTATCATACCAATTACCTCATCTTTATCATCAGCAAGGGTTATTCCTCTTACTCCGGAAGCATTTCTTCCCATAGGCCTGGTCTTCTCTTCTTCAAACCGAATGGCCTTACCTGATTTTACAGCAAGCATCACCTGGCTTTTACCAGTAGTGAGTCTTGCTTCAAGCAACTCATCGTCTTCACGTATGGTAATGGCATTTATACCGTTTTGGCGAGGTCTTGAGTACTGCTCTAACGGTGTTTTCTTAACCACTCCTTTTTTGGTAGCCATAATTACATAATGATTATTTATGTATTCCTCATCTTTAAGATCCTTGGTACAAATAAAGGCTTTCACTTTATCGTCCTGTGCTATATTAATAAGGTTCTGTATGGCACGGCCTTTAGAGGCTTTGCTACCTTCGGGAATTTCATATACCCGCATCCAGAAACATTTTCCTTTTTGGGTAAAAAACAGCATATACTGGTGGTTGGTACCTACAAACAAATGCTCCAGAAAGTCTTCATTACGAGTAGCTGAGCCTTTTTGCCCCACCCCTCCTCTGTTCTGTATTTTATATTCTGAAAGTGGTGTGCGTTTTATATAACCGGCATGCGAAATAGTGATCACTACCTGTTCGTCAGGTATCATATCCTCAATACTCAAGTCACCTCCGGAATATTCTATGATAGATCGCCTTTCATCGCCGTATTTTGATTTAACTTCCAGCAACTCTTCTTTTATGATTTCCATTCTGCGTTCTTTTCTGGCAAGAATGTCTTTCAGATCTTCAATAAGTTTCTTGATGTCTTCATACTCAGCACGTAATTTATCCTGCTCCAGTCCGGTAAGCTGACGCAAGCGCATTTCTACAATAGCACGAGCCTGTATTTCTGTAAGGGAAAAACGTTCTATTAATTTTTCCCGTGCTTCTTCAGCATTGGCCGATGCCCGGATAAGTGCAATTACCTCATCTATATTATCTGAAGCTATAATGAGCCCTTCAAGAATATGTGCACGCTCTTCGGCTTTTTTCAATTCAAATTCGGTACGTCTTACCACAACTTCGTGACGATGATCTACAAAATGTACGATCATATCCCTTAAATTGAGTAATTGCGGACGCCCTTTTACCAGCGCTATATTGTTTACACTAAAAGAGGACTGTAGCGCAGTATATTTATACAGTGTATTAAGAACTATATTAGGTATCGCATCACGTTTGAGGATATAGACAATACGCATCCCATTACGGTCTGACTCGTCACGAATGGTAGCTATTCCTTCAATTTTTTTATCATTGACAAAATCGGCGGTTTTCTTGATCATTTCCGCCTTATTCACCTGATACGGGATTTCGGTAACTACAATGGCTTCACGCCCACCTACTTCTTCTACATTGGCTTTGGCCCGCATTACGATCCTGCCACGGCCTGTTTTAAAGGCTTCACGAACCCCTTCATATCCATATATAGTACCTCCGGTTGGGAAATCCGGTGCTTTTATATGTTGAATGAGTTCATCTATTTCAATAGTATTATCTTCTATATAAGCTACCGTACCATCTACCACTTCACTCAAATTATGAGGTGGCATATTGGTAGCCATACCTACGGCTATTCCGGAAGCTCCGTTTACCAGCAAATTGGGTACCCGGGTGGGTAAAACGGTAGGTTCTTTAAGTGTATCGTCAAAATTAAGTTGATGATCTACCGTATCTTTTTCAATATCTGCCAACATGTCTTCAGATATTTTCTGCATACGGGCTTCGGTATAACGCATGGCTGCCGGACTGTCTCCGTCTATCGAACCGAAATTACCCTGTCCGTCAACAAGTAAATATCGTAAGCTCCATTCCTGAGCCATCCGTACCATTGTATCATAAACAGAAGTGTCTCCGTGAGGGTGGTATTTACCTAGAACTTCCCCCACAATTCTGGCGGATTTTTTGTAGGCTCTGTTACTGAGAACGCCTAATTCATACATCCCGAAAAGAACCCTGCGATGTACGGGTTTCAAGCCGTCACGAACATCGGGTAAGGCCCGGGATACAATCACCGACATTGAATAGTCAATGTAGGCCGATTTCATTTCATCTTCAATATTAATAGGAATCAGTTTTTCTCCTTCTGCCATATTAAAAACTTTAATTATTGGGTGCTTTTACAAATCGAGCCAATATACGTAAATTATCTACTTTCAAAAGTTTTTTATCAGGCATTTTTAATGTTTTTATTAACAAAAATAAGTGCCTAAAACCCCCATAGAAAAAGGCTTTGCAGGAATTGACCTTCTTGTAAGCTATACCTTAAACAGGGATCTGTAAGGTTACTTGTTACTACCTGACAAATTTTCATAAAAAGACCATAACACTCCCGTTAACCTACTTATTTAACAGACTAACGGTAAAATCATACCCCATGTAGTATGAATATTGAAACTGGCACAAATATTGAACAGTATATTTTGATGGCTTTTCCAAAGAGGTTTTAAAGAGCTGTTAGTTAATTTTAAGTTCAATTTTTGAACGGTTAGCTTGTTTTTACTATTTTTAGATACTGAAAGGATAGAATATATGGATGATAATTTTTCCCCAAGAGTAAAGGACGTGATAGCCTACAGCAAAGAGGAAGCACTTCGTCTGGGCCATGACTTCATTGGCACTGAGCATCTTATGCTTGGGCTTTTGAGAGATGGCAGCGGAAAGGCTATTAATATCCTGAATGCATTAGATGTTGATCTGGACCACCTTCGACGTAAAGTTGAGATCCTGAGTCCGTCTAATTCAGGTTCGGGAGTACTCTCTAATGACAAAAAAAACCTGCACCTTACCCGTCAGGCAGAAAGGGCCCTGAAGACTACTTTTCTGGAAGCTAAGCTTTTCCAGAGTTCTTCAATTAATACGGCACATTTACTTTTGTGCATTCTGCGCAATGAAAACGACCCTACTACCAAATTACTTAACAAACTAAAAGTTGATTACGATAACGTGAAAGAACAATTTAAATACATGACCACGAGCGATGATGATTATATAGATTCGCCTACTTCAGAGTCGTACTCAGATGAACCAGGTTCGTCAGATGATTCTCGCGAAAACCCGTTCAGTAGTTCCGGCTCAGGAAAATCAAATAAAAAATCGAAAACACCAGTACTTGATAATTTTGGGCGCGACCTTACACAACTGGCAGAAGAAGATAAACTAGACCCCGTAGTGGGCAGGGAAAAAGAGATTGAGAGAGTTTCTCAAATACTTAGCAGACGAAAGAAAAACAATCCTTTACTTATTGGTGAACCCGGAGTGGGAAAATCTGCCATTGCAGAAGGATTAGCCCTCAGGATTATCAAAAAGAAAGTTTCCCGAATACTTTACAATAAAAGAGTAGTTACACTGGATCTGGCAAGTCTTGTTGCCGGTACCAAATACCGCGGACAGTTTGAAGAGCGAATGAAAGCGGTAATGAACGAGCTGGAAAAAAACGATGATATTATTTTGTTCATAGATGAAATACATACCATTGTTGGAGCCGGTGGAGCAACCGGTAGTCTTGATGCGTCCAACATGTTCAAACCGGCATTGGCCAGAGGTGAGATCCAATGTATAGGTGCTACCACCCTAGATGAATACCGTCAATACATAGAAAAAGACGGAGCTCTAGAAAGAAGATTTCAAAAAGTGATTGTAGAACCTACCACCGTAGAAGAAACCATTGAGATACTCAATAACATTAAAGAACGGTATGAAGAACACCATAATGTAAATTATACCGATGCTGCTATTGATGCCTGTGTACGACTTACCCACCGGTATATGACCGATCGTTTTTTACCAGACAAAGCCATAGATGCACTTGATGAATCAGGGTCACGAGTTCATATTACCAATATGCATGTCCCCAAGCAAATACTCGAGCTTGAAAAACAACTGGAAGACGTTCGTGAACTCAAAAATTCGGTAGTTAAGAAGCAGAAATATGAAGAAGCCGCTAAATTAAGAGATGATGAAAAGAGGCTTGAAAAAGAACTGGCTACAGCTCAGGAAAAATGGGAAGAAGAAAGTAAAAGACATCGGGAAACAGTTACAGAAGATAACGTAGCCGATGTCGTTTCTATGATGAGTGGTATTCCTGTAAACAGGATCGCTCAGACAGAAAGTAATAAACTGGCACAGCTTCCTGAACTTATAAAAGGAAAAGTAATAGGCCAGGATGAAGCTGTAGGTAAGGTTACCAAAGCTATACAACGAAATCGTGCAGGACTTAAAGACCCTAACAAACCCATAGGCTCTTTTATATTCCTGGGTCAAACAGGTGTGGGTAAAACCCAGCTTGCCAAAGTGCTTGCCAAAGAGTTATTCGACTCAGAAGATGCGCTTATTCGCATTGATATGAGTGAATATATGGAGAAATTTGCCGTATCGCGACTTATAGGTGCGCCTCCGGGATATGTGGGTTATGAAGAAGGCGGACAATTGACCGAAAAGGTAAGAAGAAAACCTTACGCCGTAGTTTTATTGGATGAGGTAGAAAAAGCCCACCCCGATGTATTTAATATGCTCTTACAGGTATTAGATGACGGGTACCTTACCGATAGTTTGGGAAGAAAAATAGATTTCCGAAACTCCATTATCATTATGACCTCCAATATTGGAGCGAGACAACTTAAAGATTTTGGTCAGGGTGTCGGGTTTGGTACCTCTGCCAGAAAAGCACAGGCTGAAGATTACCAGAAAAGTGTTATCGAAAATGCCCTTAAAAAGGCATTTGCTCCGGAATTTCTTAACAGAATTGATGACGTAGTTGTATTTAACTCTCTTGAAAAAGAACACATTGATATCATTATCAATATAGAGTTGGATAAGTTATATGCCCGAATACGTGAATTAGGGTATGAACTGAAGCTAAGCAAAAAAGCAAAAGATTATATTGCTGATAAAGGCTTTGATAAACAATACGGTGCCCGACCGTTAAAAAGAGCTATCCAGAAGTACGTAGAAGATGCCCTTGCAGAAGAAATTATTACCTCAAAATTAGATGAAGGAGATAAGATTATTATGGATCTGGATACCAAAAAAGATGAACTCGTAGTTACTATTCAAAAAGAAGAAAAAGAAACAGAGTCATAAAAACATTACGTCACGTTATTTATAGAAAGTGTGCTCTTAAAAGAGCACACTTTTTTTTAATCATATCTTTTATCTCCTTCCCGCCGGCAATACGTTAAATTCTAAATTTATTTTCCCTTTGCCTTTTTCCTTACGTAATTTCTTTATTACATTCGTGTTTTTATAACCAAAAGCAAATGAATAAGGACAAAACCATTGTTGGGAGCCAGGAATGGATATCTCTTCCCGAACTTTCTATACCTGCCATTAAAGTACGGGTTGACAGTGGAGCAAAAACATCAGCACTGCACGCAGTTAATATACACCCTTTTAACAGAAATAATGAGGCATGGGTTACTTTTGATGTCTTTCCCATTCAACACAATGGGAAAAAAGTAATTCATTGCGAAGCGAGGGTTATAGATAAACGTGTTATTAAAAGCTCTACGGGAAACCGGGAAAACCGATATGTGATTAAAACAACACTTAAGGTTAACGACCTTTTATTTGACATTGAACTTACCCTTACCAACAGGGATTCCATGGGGTATCGTATGCTTTTGGGCAGGGAAGCTATGGCGGGGCGTATGGTGGTTGACCCTGAAGGAAGCTTTCTCATGGGGCGTTTGGAAGATGAAGAAGTAGAAAATCAATATAAGCTCCAAATACAGAGTCGTGCAGGACTTAAAATAGGAGTTTTGGCAAGTAATCGCGAACTGTACAGCAATAAGAGAATAATTGAAGCAGGTGAACGACTTGGGCACGATATGCAATTTTATAATATACGGCAATGTTATATAAAATTAGATGCCAAAACTCCCGAGATTCATTATAGAGGAGGTAAAGTTTTAAACGACCTGGATGCCGTAATTCCCCGAATACGCCCCAGTATGACTTTTTACGGATGTGCACTGCTTCGTCATTTTGAATCACTCAATGTGTTTTGTCTTAACTCTGCCTCTGCTATTAGCTATTCCCGTGATAAACTGTATTCTTTACAACTATTACTGAAAAGTGGTATTGAAATTCCCACTACCGGATTTGCCAACTCACCTCTGGACACCAACGATCTCATAAAAATGGTGGGGGGTTCTCCTTTAATTATCAAACTGCTGGAAGGTACTCAAGGTAAAGGAGTCGTACTTGCTGAAACTAAAAAAGCAGCAGAGAGTGTTATCAATGCATTTAAAAGTCTTCATGCTAACATACTAGTACAGGAATTTATTAAAGAAGCCAATGGTAAAGATATCAGATGCTTTGTAATAAACGGAAAAGTCGTAGCCTCCATGCAGCGGGAAGCACCTCCGGGAGAATTCAGAGCCAATATGCATCTTGGCGGGAATGCTTCTATTATAAAAATCACTCCCGAAGAAAAGCGAATAGCAATTAAGGCTGCTAAAGCCATGGGATTACATATTGCCGGGGTAGATATCATACGATCGTCTAAAGGGCCGCTTCTTCTGGAAGTAAATTCTTCTCCAGGTCTGGAAGGGATAGAGGCGGCAACCAATAAGGACATTGCCTCTCTTATGATCAAATCTATTGAGAAAAATATGAACTGGATATCTCCTGCTTGAATTGTGTGTGGACTACAATTCATAAGGAATTAATAGCCTTTCATCTATTATTTTTTTAAGGTTGCTACCAATTGAAGTAACTTTAAATTAATGATGGAACTAAATGTCGCTTAATTCAAAAGATATTATCAAAAAATATGAGTTAGAGATAGGCAAAGTTGAAGTTTATAAAAACTATATGATAGCATATTTAAATGAAGGGATCATTTTATCGCTGGAAAGAGCCTATGAACTAAACGGTATTTCCGAAATTCATTTCGGGAACAGAGATTTTGCATACATAGCTGTAAGAAACCATTCCTATTCAGTAGATCCTTTTATTTATACTCATACCAAAAAAATTAAAAACCTAAAAGCATTTGCGGTAGTCTCAAAAATGGAACTTTTAAAACACAGTTTTAAAATTGAACAGCATTTTTTTGGAGACAAACCTATGAAAATGTTCAACAATATTGAAGAGGCTCTGCAATGGGTTAAAAGTATCCTTAATAAATGATTATATAACCTCAAATTACAACGCACTCTCTTTACCCCCAAAGCTATGAACAGAAAAATTATATTTGATTTTGGTTTTTTAGAACTACATGAATATTTAGCCATTGGCACCATAAATGAAGGTGAAGACCTTACATTTGACCAGAACAAACTGCTTTTCGATGCTTGTATCCAGCATTATGATACCAAAAATTTTGGCTACATTTCAAATAGGTTACACTCTTATTCTGTAAACCCAATGGGTTACATAAATGCCTCTCAGATATCACAATTACAGGCCATAGCAGTGGTCATTACTCATCCGGCACAGCGATTAAGTGCCGAAGTTGAAAAAATATTTTTCAATAAACCCTTCGAATATTTTGAACATCTGGACGAAGCCAAGGCCTGGATACGAAAAATTGTCATTCTGGCAAATCAGAAAGGAATAGTTTAGAAGGTGCATAACTACTTATAAATAGTACCGAAGCCTCAATATCTTTGTAGAGAATACGATCGTGATCTACAAAATCTACCAGTTTTCGGTATTCTTTCAGGAACTGCTGTAAAAAAGAAGATGTTTTTAAAGGTTTTCTAAAAAACATAGCCTGAGAAGCAGTGAGTAATTCGATAGCAAGAATACGCTCCAAATTCATGAGCACTCGGTAAGCCTTTGTAGCTGCGTTAGCTCCCATACTTACATGATCTTCCTGCCCGTTTGACGATGTAATGCTATCTACACTGCAGGGTGTACACAGTTGCTTGTTCTCACTAACTATGCCTGCAGCCGTATATTGAGGGATCATTAACCCTGAGTTAAGACCGGGGTCATTCACCAGGAAAGCAGGGAGTTTACGCTCTCCTGAAATTAACTGATAAGTTCTCCTTTCTGAAATATTCCCCAACTCGGCCAACGCTATACATAAATAATCTAATGCCATGGCAAGAGGTTGTCCGTGAAAATTGCCGCCGGAAAGTATGCTATCTTCTTCTACAAAAATATTAGGATTATCGGTTACTGAGTTGATTTCTGTTTTAAAAACCTTATGTACATGTTTAATAACATCTTTGGTCGCACCGTGTACCTGTGGGACACATCTAAAGGAATACGGGTCCTGCACTTGTTTTTTAGTCTGTGCAGCCAGCTCGCTGCCCTTTAGAAAATCACGTATTCTGGAAGCCGTTTTTACCTGTCCTCTATGTGGACGGATAAAATGTATGCGCTCATCAAAAGGTTCTGTCGTGCATAAAAAGGCATCTATAGAAATACTGGCTATCAAATCTGCCATATAGGAAAGTCGGTACCCTTTAAGCAATAGGTAGATACCATAGGCACTCATAAACTGTGTGCCGTTCAAAAGAGCGAGTCCTTCCTTGGATTGCAGTTCTACAGGAGACCACCCCATTTCTGCCAATACTTCTTCCGATGGTCTTTTTTCACCTTTATAAAATACCTCCCCTTTTCCCAATAAAGGTAAGGCCATATGCGCTAATGGAGCGAGATCTCCAGAAGCTCCTAAAGACCCCTGGGTATAAACAACTGGCGTAACTTTGTGATTATAGAAGTCCATGAGCCGTTTTACCGTGACCAATTGAACACCACTATGCCCATAACTAAGTGACTGGATTTTGAGTAATAGCATAAGCCTTACAATATCGACAGGAACGGGAGCCCCTGCTCCACAGGCATGAGACATTACCAGATTTTCCTGGAGAGTGATCAGGTGTTTAGGTGATATTTTTACCTTACAAAGAGACCCAAAACCCGTATTGATCCCATAAACCGGTTTTTGGTCTGTTTGTAACTTTTTATCGAGAAACTTACGGCATTTTTCAATATTGTGCCGAGCCTCTTCCGAAAGGTCCAACAGTTTGTCATTTATAAGTATATCGTGAATTTCTGTGAGGTCCAGTATATCAGAACTCACATAATGTGTTTTTTTCATCACCGGTTCGGGTTTGAGGTTCAAAATTCAACCTTTTCGCGTAAAAATCAAACAAAATTAACTAAGTTAAGGAAGAGGTTTGTTTTTCTCTTTTCTTTTTTTGTGGAAAAAGGGAAAGAAAGGCTTCTCCCAAACAATCTGTTATACTGCCTGCCGTGAGAGCTTCATATCCTTTTTGTGAAGCACTGATATCTCCGGCCCGCCCATGTAGAAATACACCAAAAACAGCTGCTTCCAAAGGTGCATACCCTTGAGACATTAAACCTGCTATGATCCCTGAAAGTACATCTCCGCTGCCCGCCGTTGCCATTCCGGGATTACCTGAATTGTTAACAAATATAGAGGTATTGTGAAGGATAAGGGTATGTGCCCCTTTAATAACCAGAATGATCTTATGTGTATTTGCAAAAGCTTGTGCCCTGGCAATTTTTTCAAAATCATCCTTCCATTCACCTATTAAGCGGCGTAATTCTTGAGGATGTGGTGTAAGTATGCTTTGTGCTGGTATTTCAGTTAACAGTTTAGGGTTTTGGGAAAGTATCGTAAGTGCATCGGCATCCAAAACTAAAGGTATTTGCGTTTTTGATAAAAATGATTCAAGCATACGTACAGTGTCTGCATGCAAGCCTATTCCCATACCAAGGGCTACCGCATCAGGTTTAATATCGGTTGCAATTTCGGTAAGGTAGTGTTCATTCAAATCGGTTTCTACCATAATCTCGGGTAAAGCAGTTTGAGCCGGTAAATACCCGCATTTTGGAAGATAAAGACTTACTCTTCCGGCTCCGGAAACCAAACTGGCCTTGCCTGCAAGTAAACAGGCTCCAATTTTTCCATAGCTTCCCCCTATCACAAGGGTATGCCCATAAGTACCTTTATGAGTAAACTTCTCTCGGGAGCGGTAAAACGACAACACTAAGGAGGTATCTATCAATGTTGCCAATGGTTGGGTTTCTTTCATGTACTTTTGAGACAGGCCAATATCTATCACCTCCCAATTCTTTACATACAAAGCATTATCAGGGAGAAAAAAAGGTAACTTGGGTACCTGAAAGCTCAGGATATGATCTGCCAGAATTACGTGATCACTACTCTCGGGAATAGCATTCATAAAAAGTCCTGAGGGAATATCTACAGAAAGTATAAAAGCACCACTGGTATTAATATTCTGCATAATGAAACTAACCCAAGCGTCTGGTTTGCGGTTCAAGCCTATACCAAAAATAGCATCGATCACCACATCGTTTACCCCTATGGAAGGGAGGTCACTATGTTCGTCCAGATACTCAGGCCAGTAGCCAATATCTTTAATTCGCTTCAGGTTTAATAAAAAATCGGCTGCTCGCTGATCACTGAAATTGACAATGTATAGGTTTACAGTGTATCCCTGTTGCAAAAGATATCTTGCTATGACCATACCGTCTCCTCCATTGTTGCCAATACCGCAAAAAACATGAATGATTACCTTTGCACCTTTTAATTGCCCATGTAACCAGTCAAAAACAGCTTTTCCTGCACTTTCCATAAGCTCGGCACTTGCCATACCTCTATCTTCGATTGTGAATTTATCAGCCTGGTAAATCTGTTCCGTAGAAAAAATCTTCATTTGCTAAATAAATAAGAGTTACATTGCTAAATTGGTAAAAATCAGCACTTCTTTTGTTTAGAAAGGTAAATGTACTACTTTTGATTGGAAATGTGCCGGGTAAATGAAACACTTCACAAACACATATAATCTTATCAGTCTCTGTTCGGGAAGGCACTTTTCTATGATCTCTTCTTTTGGTGTTACCACTATTACCCCTTAGGGGGGCACTTCATCATATATTATTCCGGGACATCACTTATTATGTAAGATTAACCTTTCTTTTTAGTATTATTGCGTTATGAAAGTCTTAAAGTTTGGTGGCACTTCAATTGCCAATGCTGAAAATATAAAACTCGTTAAAAACATAGTTGAGCAGGAAGCGGTTCATGAACAACTGGTAGTAGTGGTATCTGCCATGGGGGGCATTACTGATATGCTTCTGGAAGCCCTTAACGAGGCTTCCCATAAAAATGAGAATTACCGCAACACCTTCGATGCCATAGAAAAAAGACACCTGGAAACAATTACTGCTTTGTTACCTGCCCGCACACGTGGTGAAGTACTGGGTTATGTAAAAAAAGAATTAAATACACTGGAGACCTTATTAGAAGGTGCTTTCCTAATTGGAGAAGTAACTCCAAAACTATCTGATAAAGTAGTTAGTTACGGTGAACTCCTGTCTTCTTTTATTATTAGTGAATTTTTTATCTCAGAAGGTATTGATGGTATTTATAAAGATGCCAGAACCCTTATTAAAACCAATGAAACGTTTGGAAAAGCTACTGTAGATTTTAAAAATACTCATACACTTTGTTCCCGATATTTTGGTACGGTAACGTATCAGGTAGTAGTAGTTCCCGGATTTGTAGCGTTCTCAACTCAGGGCAATGCCACTACATTGGGAAGAGGAGGTTCTGACTATTCAGCCGCAATAATTGCCGGTGCTATCCATAGCAAAGAACTGGCGATATGGACCGATGTGAGCGGTATGTACACAGCAAACCCTAAAATTGTAAAACAGGCATCAGCCATTACAGAGATCTCTTATCAGGAGGCCATGGAACTATCACATTTTGGAGCTAAAGTGCTGTATCCTCCTACTGTACAACCGGTAGTTTCAAAAGAGATCCCCATTCGTATTAAAAATACATTTAAACCGGAAGATCCCGGTACCTTAATATGTAAAAGCACCCATAATCAAAACAAACCGGTACGGGGAATAAGCCATATAAGCAATATAGCATTGCTCACGCTGGAAGGTAGCGGTATGGTTGGGGTGCCGGGTGTATCAAAAAGGCTTTTTGAAGTATTATCGTATAAAGAAATTAATGTAATTTTTATAACACAGGCTTCTTCCGAACACTCCATTTGCCTGGGTATCTCCCAAAGCCGTTGTGATGAAGCAAAAAAAGCTATCGACAAAACGTTTGAATATGAGATCTCACGTCGCAGGCTACAACCCTGCTATGTTGAAAAGGATCTGGCTATAGTAGCGCTTGTAGGTGATAATATGAAAAGTCATCAGGGATTAAGCGGTAAAATGTTCAGTGCTCTGGGACAAAACAATGTAAATATCAGGGCTATTGCCCAGGGTGCTTCCGAAAGAAATATCTCTGCTGTAATTTGCAAAGAAGATGTAGTAAAAGCGCTAAATACGCTTCATGAACGTTTTTTTGAAGAGCAGGTAAAACAACTGCACCTTTTTGTAACCGGAGTGGGTAATGTGGGAAGCAAATTCCTAAACCAGATACATCAGCAAAGAAAATACCTAAAAGAACAACTTAAGATACATATTCGGGTGGTAGGCATCTCCAATTCCCGAAAAATGTATTTTGACCCAAAAGGAATTTCGCTTACAAATTGGGAACATACTTTAGAAAACGGAAAAGCAGCATCGAAAGAGACATTTTTTGAAAAAGTAAGATCCCTGAACCTGCGTAACAGCATTTTTGTAGATAATACGGCAAATGCCTCCGTGGCAGGTATGTATCATAAATACCTTCAAAACAGTATAGGTGTGGTAACCTGTAATAAAATTGCCTCTTCTTCCGAATATACCAATTATGTATATTTAAAAGAACTCGCGCGAAGGTATGGGGCTTCTTTTCTTTTTGAAACTAATGTAGGTGCAGGCTTACCGGTAATAGATACGCTAAAACACCTTATTGCATCCGGCGACAAAATATACAGAATACAAGCCGTACTTTCCGGAAGCCTTAATTTTGTTTTCAATAATTTTGACACAAAACAACCTTTTCACAATGTAGTCAAACAGGCTCAGGAAGAAGGATATACCGAGCCAGACCCCAAAATTGACCTGAGTGGTATTGACGTTATGCGTAAAATACTTATCCTGGCACGCGAAAGCGGGTATTCTTTAGAAATGGACTCTATTGAAAATCAATCATTTTTACCTAAAGAAAGTCTGGAAAGTAAAGATGTAGATGCCTTTTACAGATCATTAGAAAAACATAAGGAGCATTTTAACACTCTCTATACAGAAGCCAACTCCAAGGGTTGCCGGCTCAAATATGTAGCCCAATTTGAAAATGGCAAGGCGATGGTAGGCCTGCGGCACATCCCCAAAGAACACCCGTTCTATAACCTGGAAGGAAAAGACAATATAGTACTTTTTCATACCGAGCGCTATAAAGAACAGCCTCTGCTTATAAAAGGGGCCGGCGCCGGTGCCGAAGTAACAGCTTCCGGTATTTTTGCCGATGTGATAAGAGCAGGTAACTATTAAAGAAAGATCGTATGACAAAATCAATAAAAGTTCATTGCCCGGCCACCATAGCCAACATTTCCTGTGGTTTTGATGTATTAGGCTTATGTCTGGAAACCATAGGAGATGAAATGCAGGTGCGTACCCTTCCCGAAAATGAAATACGTATTTCAGAGATAAAAGGCGGTGATCTTTCGCTTGATCCTTTGAAAAATGTAGCAGGGGTAGCTGCCCTGGCTTTAAAACAACATTTGTGTACCGATACAGGTTTTGAGATCTCTATACATAAAAAGATCAAACCCGGAAGTGGTATAGGGAGCAGTGCCGCCAGTGCTGCCGGAGCAGTTTTTGCTATTAACGCTTTATTGAATATGCCGCTCACGCCTGAAGAACTCATCCCCTTTGCGATGGCGGGTGAAGAACTCGCCTCAGGCACGAAACATGCTGACAATGTTGCTCCTGCGCTTTTGGGAGGTTTTACCCTGATCAGGAGTTACGAACCATTAGATGTGATAAAAATACACACCCCACCCGAACTTTACGTATCTGTAATACACCCACATATAGAGGTAAAGACTTCTGATGCACGGGCTATTTTAAAGAAAAAAATACCCATGGAAAAAGCCATCACTCAATGGGGAAACGTGGGAGGGCTTATAAGCGGTTTGTACACTGAAGATTATGATCTGATAGGACGGTCACTTGAAGATGTCATTGTAGAACCCCTGCGAAGCATTCTTATTCCGGGATTTTATGATCTCAAAAAAGCAGCATTACAGGCAGGAGCCCTCGGATGTGGAATTTCAGGATCAGGGCCTTCCGTTTTTGCACTTAGTAAAAGTAAAGAAACCGCAAAACATGTTGCCAAAGCAATGAGTGAAGTTTATACTGTAACAGGTATTCCTCATCAAGTATATCTCTCGGGAGTAAACAAAAAAGGCATAAAAATAATTGCGTAAAATTCAAGAGCAAATAAATAGTTTCGTATATGTATTACAAGAGCCTTAACAACCATTCTGCAAAAGCATCTTTTAAAGAGGCCGTTATTAATGGGCTTGCTCCCGATAAAGGGCTTTATTTTCCGGAGGCCATCCCATCGCTCTCTCGTAATTTTATAGAAAATCTGCATACACTCTCCCATAGTGAGATCGCTTTTCATGTTATTCAACCGTTTATTGGAAAGGAGATCCCATCTAAAACACTATCTTCTATTATTGAAGATACTCTGTGTTTCGATTTTCCACTTGTAGAGATCCTGCCTTCGGTGTTTAGTCTGGAACTTTTTCACGGCCCTACCATGGCTTTTAAAGATGTTGGAGCTCGATTTATGGCACGATGTCTCGGTTATTTTAATTCAGATAAAAATGAAAATAAAATAACCGTACTGGTCGCTACTTCCGGAGATACAGGAGGGGCCGTAGCCAATGGTTTTTTGGGAGTTGATCATGTAAATGTTGTGATCCTTTACCCCAGTGGTAAAGTAAGTGCTATACAGGAAAAACAGCTAACCACCCTGGGCCAGAATATAACGGCACTTGAAGTAAACGGCACTTTTGATGACTGTCAGGAAATGGTAAAAACCGCTTTTCTCGATCAGCAACTGGCTTCATTGCGGCTAACTTCTGCCAACTCTATTAACATTGCCCGATGGTTACCACAGATGTTCTACTATTTTTTTGCTTACAAAACACTGCAGGAGAAAAAAATACAGGATGACCTCGTGATCTCAGTCCCCAGTGGAAATTTTGGGAATATCTGTGCCGGAATGATAGCCATGCGCCTGGGTTTGCCCGTCACTCATTTTATTGCCGCCACCAATGTGAATGACACCGTAGTAAAATTCCTGGAAACCGGTATTTATGAACCCAAATCATCTATACAAACAGTTTCAAACGCTATGGATGTAGGAAACCCCAGCAATTTTGTTCGCATACAAAAACTTATGAATAATGACATTCACAAATTAAAATCTGTATTTTCATCTTACAGCTTTTCTGATAAAGCAACTCGTAAAGCTATGAAACACGTGTATAAAAAAACAGGATACATATTAGATCCTCATGGTGCTATAGGATATCTGGGATTAATTGAACATTTTAAATCCCATCCCCAAAAGACCGGTGTATTCCTTGAAACCGCACACCCCGCGAAATTTTTAGATACGGTTGAAAGTGTTATAGGAGAAAGTATAGACATACCCGAACAACTCGCTCTAGTAATAAACCAGAAAAAACATAGCATTCAGATCAAAGATTATGAAGCGCTTAAAAGCTACCTTTTAAGCTAAAAGCCACTAATGGGTTATTTTCCTCTATTAAGTACGCTACCTGACTATTGTTAATAAACATTGGGAGAAGCCTGTGAGACTTTATGACATATTTTCAATAAATTTGCGCCGATCTCAAGTCGCCTTCCCTTGTTGCGAACGCATGCTTGCGGTTGTAGTATCTCCCGTAATTATGACTACGGGCCTGTTCAAATTAATTAAAAATTAAAAAGTTCATGATGAAAAATACCGCACTTACTGAAACACACATTGCCTTAGGCGCTAAAATGGTTCCTTTTGCAGGATATAATATGCCCGTACAATATGAAGGAGTGAATATTGAACATGAAACCGTACGAAAAAGCTCAGGTATTTTTGATGTAAGTCATATGGGTGAATTTCTCGTTAAAGGCCCCAATGCATTGGCTCTTATTCAAAAAGTAAGCAGCAACGACGCGTCCAAGCTTATTGAAGGGCAGGCACAATACAGTTGTCTTCCCAATGAGGATGGGGGTATTGTTGATGACCTGATCATCTACAAAATAAAGGAAGAAGAATATTTACTTGTGGTAAATGCTTCTAACATAGAGAAAGATTGGAACTGGATAAGTGAGCGAAACACCATGAATGCAGAACTTGTCAATATTTCTGACGACTTTTCTTTGTTGGCCGTTCAGGGTCCTGAAACTACGCGCTTATTGCAGTCGCTTACCTCTGTGAATTTGCAGGATATAAAATATTACCATTTTGTAGTAGGAGACTTTGCAGGGGTTGCGCATGTCATTATTTCCAATATCGGTTATACGGGAAGCGGTGGTTTTGAGATTTATTGCCATAATAAAGATGCCCAGGTTATTTGGGATGCTATCGCAAAACTGGATATAAAGCCTATTGGCCTGGCAGCGCGTGACACCTTAAGACTGGAAATGGGGTTTTGTCTTTACGGGAATGATATAGATGACCAGACCTCTCCCCTGGAAGCCGGATTGGGGTGGATCACCAAATTCACAAAAGATTTTACCAACTCAGAGGCTCTTAAAAAACAAAAAGAAGAAGGCGTAAGCCGAAAACTGGTAGGTTTTGAACTTACTGAACGAGGTATTCCCAGAAAAGGATATGAAATAGTTGATCAGGAAGGACAGGTAATTGGCATAGTGACCAGCGGTACGATGTCCCCTTCCCTGCAAAAGGGAATTGGATTAGGATATGTACCTGTGGCATTTTCAATGCCGGGTAGTGCCATTGCTATTCGAATCCGTAAGAATGATGTACCTGCTACCGTAGTGAAGCCCCCTTTTTATAAAAAGAGTTGAGTTATGAACTACCAGAAGGTTCTTAACAACATTCATTCAAGCATACAAAAAGAAGAAAACAAAGGAGCCGTTGCCTCTTATATCCCAGAGTTATCAGGAATAGATATTACCAAATTCGGTATGTACCTGCAGATGCTTGACGGAGCCGAATATCATACAGGAGCGGTAGATGAAAAGTTCTCCATACAAAGTATTTCTAAAGTATTTAGTCTTATTCAGGCTACCGGTATGGTAAATAATACGAATGAAATATTGAAGCGCGTAGGCGTTGAGCCTTCTGGTAATCCTTTTAATTTCCTTTCACTTCTAGAACTTGAACAGGGTATTCCCAGAAATCCGTTCATAAATGCAGGAGCGCTGGTTATTTCAGATATCCTCATCTCAGGTTTGGACTCTCCTAAAAGTCAGTTTTTAGATTTTGTTAGGACCTTAACAGGCGACCATGATATACATTATCACGAAAAGGTAGCCCTTTCTGAAAAAAGAACAGGACACCGAAATGCTGCTGCTGCACATTTGTTAAGATCATTTGGCAACCTGGTAAACGATGTTGATGAGGTACTGGATTTTTATTGTTATCAATGTGCCATTGCCATGTCATGCCGGCAGCTCGCCAAAGCTTTTTGTGTTTTTATAAACAAAGGAAAATGCCTTCGCAACTGCCCCTACCTTTCTGTTAATCAGGTAAAAAGAATCAATGCCATAATGCTTACCTGTGGTTTTTACGATGAAGCCGGTGAGTTTGCCTTTGAAGTAGGACTACCCGGTAAAAGTGGTGTAGGCGGTGGCATTGTTGCCGTACATCCCGGTAAATACAGTATTGCTACCTGGGCACCGGGTCTCAACCCAAAAGGCAACTCAAAACTGGGTATGCAGGCCCTGGAGCTATTTACCACCCAAACCGGTTATTCAATATTCTAGATCTTGAACAGAATACTCATATTAGGAGGCAGTGGTTTTATAGGGTACACACTCTACAAAGAACTCTGTCAGTACATGCCTACTTATGGTACTTACTTTTCCAATAAATCTTTTGTTGAGAATCAGCATTTTTTGAGGTTTGATATGGAGACAGAAGGGCTGGAACCCATTTTAAAAAGGCTAAACCCTACTCATATTATCTCCAGCATTCGCGGGGATTTTGAAGCTCAGACCGAACTCCATCAGGAACTCGCACAATATAGCAAGCAAAGTCGTTGTAAAATAATCTTTCTTTCTTCTGCCAATGTTTTTGATGCTTTTTCAAACTACCCTTCATACGAGTTTGACAAAACATTATCAGAGAGCATTTATGGAAAAGTCAAAATCAAGGCTGAGAACCTGTTTTTAAGGCTTCCTCAAAAACAATACGTAATTGCCCGTTTGCCTATGGTTTTTGGATCACAGTCTCCCAGAATAAAAGAGCTTAAAACCTTCTTAACTCAAAAGAACGCTTATGAAGTGTTTCCCAATCTGGTTATGAACGTTACCACAGCCAGTAAACTGGCACAACAAATTCACTATATTATTAACAGAAGTAAAGATGGGATTTTTCATCTGGGTACGTACGATCTGGTACATCATGACGAATTTATACAAGAGCTGTCTCATAAACTGGGGTTTGTAAAACCACTTTTTAAAAAAGTATATACCTCCAATCAGGATCGTTTTCTGGCTGTATTGCCTAAAGATAGTTTATTGCCAAAACACCTTCAGATAAATAGTTATGAAGTAATTGATGAAAGTGTTTTACCTTTACGTAACTATTCATAGATTTTAAAAAAATAAAGAAAAAATTCATGGAAAAACTCACCTCACAACAGATCGATGAAAAGCTAAAAAGCTTTGAAGGCTGGGAATACAAGGAGAATGCCATTGAAACCACCTTCGAATTTTCTGATTTTAAAGACACTTTTTCGGTTATGACCCGAATAGCATTCGAAGCTGAGATCATGCAACATCATCCAGACTGGAGCAATGTTTACAATACCCTTACCATACGCCTTTCTACTCATGATGCCGGAGGGGTAACGCAAAAAGATTTTGACCTGGCTCAGGTAATCGAGAATATTATAGAAAGCGAATAAATTGCTTTTTAAAAATATCCCAATTTAATTACATTTGTTCAGTTAAAATAGAATACTGTATGGGAAGAGCCTTTGAATTCAGAAAAGCAAGAAAAATGAAGCGGTGGTCAGCAATGGCCAAAACCTTTACCCGAATAGGTAAAGACATTGTAATTGCGGTGAAAGAAGGCGGGCCCAATCCTGAAAGTAATTCGAGATTACGAGCGATTATTCAAAATGCCAAGGCCGTCAATATGCCTAAAGAAAATATTGAACGTGCCATTAAAAAAGCCAGTGATAAGAATACCCAAAACTATAAAGAAGTACTTTTTGAGGGTTATGCCCCTCACGGTATTGCCATATTGGTAGAAACCGCTACCGATAATAACAATCGTACCGTAGCAAATGTGCGAAGCTACTTTAATAAGTGTAATGGCAATCTCGGAACCAGTGGCTCTGTAGAGTTCATGTTTGACCATATCTGCAACTTTCGTGTCGATCCGGATGGTATTGATCCCGAAGAACTCGAGCTGGAATTTATAGATTTTGGTGTAGAAGAGGTTTTTACCGATGATGATGGTATAATGTTATACGCACCTTTTGCCAGTTTTGGGGCCATTCAGAAAGAACTGGAAAATCGCAATATAGAAATCCTGTCTTCCGGATTTGAAAGAATTCCACAGGTAACCAAAACCCTAAATGAAGAACAAACCGCCGAGGTTGAAAAGTTATTGGAAATGCTGGAAGAAGATGATGATGTACAAAACGTATATCATTCCTTGCAGGAATAGTGATATCTCAGGAACCTGAGATCACAAAAAGAAAACCTATCCTGAAAGGTAGTAACTGGACTTTCTTTTGTTTTCAATAGCAGTAAAATTCACTTAAAGTGTTGCACTTTTCAACTGTATTTCTCTTTACTCGAAAACAGGTTTATGAAAAAAGTACGCTTTCCTGAAAAAAGCTGAGGCGTACTCTTAATGAAATTGCCAACGAAGTACTATTTCAACCAGAAAAGATCAAAATTAATATAAAGTACATCTGGCATGGGCTTATTATCCTGATGGCAAATGGTGGAGACCTTCTCCTGTAGAAAAAGCATCAGGTTCGGGTAGCTCTCATATCACAACAGAAGATCATGTACTATTTTTAATTGTGCGTTCTCAATGATACCAAAGTAAGCCACCGTTTAAGAGAAGAACAATTTAGCATTTCCTTCAACCAAAATAGAAGATACTTAACGTCTGTCACTCTTAACATAGCTTGTCCCTAACTATCATGATTTGGACTTGAGTGTATATTTATACGTTTGATGATGAAAAAGTAACCGGGCGCACAGAAACTAACCCTGGAAAACGCACCCCGGCTGTTTTTATGCCTGCTAAAACCAGGGCTCATAAGTGTTTTCAACGCATCAAACAGGAACCATGTAATGTATAAAACAGCAAAATACTGGGATACATAAAAAATTTATAAATATGGAAAAACAAAAAATAGCCCCTTTAATTAATCAGTATTTTTTGTTCATATATCTTATCCTTTGTAGTAAGAACAAGCACATAGAAACCAGCGGGTAATGAGTTCTCAACTGTATAGATATCCATTTCCCCATTGATATCTGCCTGAAGTACCTGATTTCCTAATAAGGTGAAAATCTGTATCTGTTCCATATATTGCTTTTTCGGCAAACTCACTATAAAGTAGCCATCGTGAGAAGGCATCGGGAAAACACGCATTCCAAAAGCTTTCCTGCCAGTGAAATCCTGTCGAAGGTCTTCACTCAAATTACTTATAAAAATATCCTGTGGTAGAAATACATAATTTTCTAATACAGGAACAATAGTACCCGACCAACCCTGTGCCTCCAAAGCAGTATATTCTCCGTTGGCATTGGTAGTCACTGCCTGGCTGAAACCTGTGATCGTTACATCAGGCAGCAGAGCTCCCTGATCATCACGTACCACTCCGGAAATAGTATGATCAGTGCTCACCCGAGTTCCTGTAAAATCATTCCCCATTGTGTCTGCCCGGAGATGCGTTATCTCAATAGAAACCGGTGAAAAAGTATATGCCTGAAGTGACGGGATAATAACACCCGACCAGCCCTGTGCCTCCAGAGCAGTATATTCTCCGTTGGCATTGGTAGTCACTGCCTGGCTGAAACCCGTGATCGTTACATCAGGCAGCAAAGCTCCCTGATCATCACGTACCACTCCGGAAATAGTATGATCATTGCTCACCCGAGTTCCTGTAAAATCATTCCCCGTTGTATCTGCCCGGAGATGGGTTATCTCAATGGAAACCGGTGAAAAAGTATATCCCTGAAGTGACGGGGTAATAACACCCGACCAGCCCTGTGCTTCCAAAGCAGTATATTCTCCGTTGGCATTGGTAGTCACTGCCTGGCTGAAACCCGTGATCGTTACATCAGGCAGCAAAGCTCCCTGATCATCACGTACCACTCCGGAAATAGTATGATCAGTGCTCACCGGAGTTCCTATAAAATCATTCCTCGTTGTGTCTGCCCGGAGATGCGTTATCTCAATAGAAACCGGTGAAAAAGTATATCCCTGAAGTGACGGGGTAATAACACCCGACCAGCCCTGTGCCTCCAAAGCAGTATATTCTCCGTTGGCATTGGTAGTCACTGCTGTACTAAATCCGTTTAATTGGGTATTGACCAGAGCATCACCCTGATTATCTTTTACGGTTCCGGAGATGGTAAAATCTAAAGGAGTTGTAGATCGAAGTACTACCACCTCTGTTACAGTATTTCCAGATATGCTTAATGCACCTCTTTCTGTCAAAAAGCCAGACGCATTTACGGTATAGGGATAGCGACCGTCTGGCAGGGTTTCAACTGCTGTTCTGCCGTTTAGATCTGTAAAATAGGGCTTCCCTTCCAGATTAATCTCAGCAGAGGCAATAGGTAATGATAAGGCATCAACTACCTCAAAAGTTACTTGAAAATAATTTTCTTTCTTAGATAAAATCAACGTTTCCGTATATACATCCTGTGACAGCGTGATCTCCCCTGTAATGGGATAATAGTCTTCTGTTTCGGTTCGGTAACGGTATGTGTTCCCTATGGAAAGGTCGGTAATTCGTATCTCTCCCTGAGTATCAGAAGTGTAAATGTTCCCGTTAAAATTTAGTTGAACTCCCGCCAATGGTTGTGTGCCGTCACTACATTCAAATAATACCTCACCAGGTTTACTTAATAGAATTTCATAATAGGTAACGATGGGGTCTATTAGTATAGTAGCACTCGTTGTTAAATAACCGGGAGCAGATACGGTAAATTGATAAGAAGTACCTGTTACCAGATCATGAATAATGGCATCTCCACTGGTATTTGTGGTTAGAGTTCGTCCATAATACTCAATATTGGCATTAGAAATCGCTATACCGTTACCATCTGCTATACCTAATCTAATAGATTGCGTAGAACCTGAGAGTACTACCTCTTCCACTGTATCACCTGTAATAGTATAGTTTTGTTCAACCGCACTGTAAAAAGCAGCAAATGCCCTAACGGTGTATGTACCTTGTTCCAGTTGAAAACTGATCTCCCCCTGTGAATTGGCAGTTTCACCAAGGAAAGAGGATGCCTGAAATATAAGTATCCCCGCACCCGGAATAGGACGTAAACCATCGGTTATTCTAAAGGTTACGGTATGTAAGGGCCCGGCGGGAGGCGTTAGTGTAATGGTCTCATACACATCCTGATCACTTATTACACTGGAGTGAGGTGTGGAAGGAAATCCCGGGGCAGAGACCGTAAAGTTATATGTTCCTGAGGGGAGTTCTTCCAGGCGAACCACTCCCTGATTATCTGCCCTATAGGTCGTGCCCTGACAAATCACCTCTGCCTGTGGTAATACATTAGTCCCATCGGTAAGGGTAAGTTGCAGATTATAAGCCTTTTTGAGGGCTATTCTTTTAAAAGTATTGTTTGAAACAAGCGAAAAAGTACCTGTTTGGGATTCATATCCCGAAGCTTTCACCGTATAAATGAAATTACCATTACCGGTAAAACGATATTCTCCCAGGTTATCTGTAGTATATGTAACCGGGGTACTACCCTGCTCCTCTATAATAATCTGGGCGTTAGGCAACGGGGTCGGGCCATCGGTAACCAGAAAATCACAGGTAAAGTCTGTAAAAGTATATCCTGATAATAAGACTATTTCAATAGTAGCGTCATTACCATTAACTTCCAGAGCACCGTGATAAGGAAGGTATCTAAACTGTGTTACCGTATAGTTATAATTACCATCTGCTACATTGGTGAGCTCTATTATCCCGTTGGGATCGGTTTTAAAGAGATCTCCATTCCATTCTACCAGAGCATCGCCTAAGGGTACTTGAACGGTATTGATTACTTTAATAGTTATGTTTCGGTTTCCGTTAGTAGGCGTAAATATTGCCTTTAAATTATAATTGCGATCTACTTGATTGATGTTAAGCGGGTTACTTGTCCATTGTTCTTGTGTATCTTCGTCAAGCCAGTGACTAAATGTATGGCCCGGATCAGGGTATGCCGATATTGGAGGAAAATCACTTCCGGACAAAATACGTTCAACGGCTTCTCTGTTAATCGTACCAGGACCATCACTGGAAAACTGAATAGTTAATGGGGTTTCCCATTTTAGGATAGGCCTTTTAATGTTATCTCTTCCATACGCCAATTGCCAGTCATTTACCATATCAAAATGAGTATTCACAATTAGGGGAATGGAAAAGAAATTACTTGTATAGCCGGTAGTTCCGCGATCGCCCTGATTAGTGCCTTTATTTAGATTAGTGGTATTGCGATCATATATTCCTCTTATTGAGGTATTATTGTCTCTATAGCTTACAATGGCTCCCGAAGTACGATCGGACAGTACCCGGCCAGCGGCATACACTTCAAACACAAATGAGTTGCCCTCAATTGCCCCAATGATGCCTCCTACTGTGTCTTTTCCATACGTACGTGCCAGACTATATGTGTTTTCTACATTACTATTAGTTCCTTTTCCCATAATCCCCCCGATACTGCTATTACCAATGATCAAGCCGGTCACATAACATCTTGATATTTGAGAACCTCCCTTATCAAGGCCTGCAATACCTGCCGTATAATCTTTACCTGTAATACTGGCATCATCAAGTCCCAGCTCGGAAATACTCGCGTTTTGCGTATAACCAAAAAGCCCCGTCGCACTTTGTTGTGGTCTGTTTATGTACAAATTTACAATACGATGTCCCTGACCTTTAAAACTTCCTGTAAAAGGGTATGATTCATCACCAATAGGTTGAAAACCTTTTCCCTGGTTCCAGGTTTTGGATATCATAGCATCAATATCTGCTATGAGTACAAAGTGTTGCGTTCGTAATGAAGGTATGGTATGAATATCCTGTAACTGTTGCAGAGTAGCGATCTGATAGGGATCTGTTTCCGTACCGCTTCCTCCTTCAAAAGCAAGATTTTCCGTAAAAACAGCAATATAGTTTTGATTCCCAGAAGCGGGAAAGGAATACGGATTTGCGGTAGAGACCAGAGTACCTTCCAGTTCCCAGCCCTGAAAAGTATAACGCGGATTGATCTCGTATTTTAAAGTTACGGGATCATTACTCTTGTAGTATCCTGCTCCTGTAACTGAAGCTGCAGGTCGTGGTCGTACCTGTACCTGTACAAAAAGTGGAGCCAGTTGCATTTTTAAATAGGGTCTGGTTATATTATCAATTGTTGTAATCACACCTATCTCCCAAACAGCCTGCAAATCCCATCCGGCATTGGTAAATTGCTGTGTATTGGAAAAACCCGAAGTATCCAGGGCGGTTACTCCCAGAATATCTCCCTGTCCTACCCCCAGTGTTTGACCGGTGCTGTTCCTATCAAAAAAAGAGTCTTCTATAGTACCATTTACATTTCTAAAACCTGCAAAACCACCGCTAAGAGGCGCGGTTACCCGTCCTATAGCATAACACTTCTCAAGGTTTCCGGTATTTAAAAGCCCTGAAAAACCACCCGCAATTTGAACAGCATCTACAGACCCGCCCGCCCAGCAGTCTGCCACGGTCGCATCCTGCAGCGAACCAGAAAAACCCCCTGCTATTACTCCAAAAACATTAACCATTGCATACGATTCCCTTACATGAGATCTAACAATCATGGCTGTTAATCCTCCGGCAATACTCGATTGGTTACGGACATTTACCGTTCCTGTCACAAAACAAAATCGGATATTTGAATCTGAAATCACGCCTGCCAGTCCTCCGGCATTGTTATCCCCTGTAACCGAAATAGAGTGTAGCCCGAGGTTTTCTACGGTAGCTCTTTCCAGGGCACCAAACAAACCTACATAAGACTCATTAGGACGATTGCTATATATATTGGAAATAGAATGCCCTCGACCATCAAAAGTACCGGTAAAAGCTACCCGCTGCCTGGTCCCGTTTAAATTATCTCCTATGGGTGAAAACCCCAGTCCCCCATTCCAGTTTATGGTATTTGAAGCATCAATATCACGGGAGAGTATGAAGTGTTGATCCCAGTAGTCTTCGTGTTCGGAAAGATATTGTAAGTTGGTAAGATCACTTATTTCATAAGGAGACTCGTAAGTACCATTACCTCCGGAAAACTGAGCACTTATCTGGGTAAACCCAAGTAGCACAAAAAGTAAAATACACTTGATACGTAACCATTGAAATTGGGTAAACAGGCTACAATTTTTCATAAATAAAATAAGATTTAGAGCCACAAAAAACTTGTATTAAATGAAAACTAATACATAGTATAAAGGTAAGAATCATTTCAAATGTAGTAAATCATTTTTTTATCACCGCGAATGGGGATTTTTTAACTCAAATTCTCTGACACATATTCACTAAAAGACAATTAAATAAAAAGGTGGGGATTGTATAATTCATAAACTAACTGGCATATATAAAAATGTGTATGGTGCGATACGATTTTTAAGATCTGAGTGGTGCGATACTTAAAAAATACTGCTCAAAACTCCCTGTTGGCAGTTATTCAGGTATTTTCCGGCACTTTACCTACTACATTTTTGTAGAAAGACCGCATGTAAGCAAAGTCCTCTTCTTTGTTTTTTCCGGGATAAAAAGGTGCGCTTATTTTCACTTCTTTTTTACCAAAATCAAAAGCTACCATAACAATAGGAACCCCGGCCTGTTTAGCAATATAATAAAATCCGGTTTTCCATTCTTTTACGCGTTTCCTGGTACCTTCCGGTGCAAGGGCGAGTCTGAATTCGGGCCTTTTTTCAAAAAGGGAGGCAATGGCCTGAACTTTATTTTGTCCGGAAGTTCTGTCTAAAGGGGTCCCTCCCATCCACCTGAAATACCAGCCAAAAGGAGGGGTAAACAACTCTTTCTTACCCACAAAGTTAATTTGTATGCCTAAAATACCCCGTACCAGCACCCCTATGTAGAAGTCGTGCCAACTGGTATGAGGCACCACAATAACTACACATTTATTAATAGATGGAAAAGTACTGGGTATTTTCCAGCCCAACAGTTTGGTAAATATATATGTGTAAATAGATTTTTTCATTCCATAAAAAAGTTTCAGTATTTAATGACCCTTGGAATTGCTGAAACTTCTGGCGAGTTATATTTTTTCGTAAATTTCACGAAGTTTGCTACGGGTAATTTGTTTTCTCCAATCTTTCCCTATTGCATTTTCCCACAGGGGTTCTAAGCTTAAAGCAATGTCTATCATCTTATTAAAACCTTGATCACTGAGGGTACTACATATGTTTTTTCGTAAGTTAATTTCCTGTTTTTCGAGTATTCTTTTAAAAACAGAAACACCTTCGGGATAAAATGCTTCTAAATGATCAAAAACGAGACAATTTCCTTCTCCATGTTTTATACCAAACATAAAAGAGAGTCCGTAACTAAGAGCATGTGCCACACCTACCTGCGAGTATGCAATGCTCATACCTCCGTGCCAGGAAGCCATCATTAACTTATCACTGAGTTCTTCCTGTGGAAGATCACTCAAGAATACATCTAGACAAAGGTCATATGCTTTCTCTCCGTAGCTCTGGCTAAAGGTATTGAGAAAACTGCCGTTAAGAGACTCAACGCAGTGAATAAAACAATCCATTCCTGTATAGAACCATTGTTCTCTGGGTACTCCTGAGGTAAGGTCAGGATCTAAAAGTACCTGATCAAAAGGAGTATAATCAGAGTTAATACCCAGTTTTTTTTGGGGACCGGTTAGAACGGTGGTTCGGGATACCTCGGCCCCGGTGCCGCTAATGGTTGGGATACCTGCATGATACAATGCCGGTTTTTTTACCAGGTCCCATCCCTGATAACTGTCGGTTTTCCCTTCATTGGTGAGCATAATAGCTACTGCCTTAGCAAGGTCCATTACGGTACCTCCTCCTATTCCCAGGATCCCCAGAGGCTTTTTTTCAATGTTGTTTTTTATGTAAGTAACCAGTTCATCAACCTGATCGGTCTTTGGTTCTTCTGCCGCCGAAATAAAAATAATACGATCATTAAAAATAGCGGGGATCTTTGATAAAAAAGTACTCCTGTCTTCAAATACGTCGTCTATTAAAAATATAAAAGGAGCCACGTCGTCTTTGCGCATGGGAAGCAAGATCTCGTGCAAGTGCTCAAAACTTCCCCTGCCAAACATAACCCTGGGTACCATCGGAAAATTTCTATACTTCATTATTAAGACTTAATCTGTATTTTTTCATTTATCTATCACTTAAAACTTTGAAAAGGAACCTGTTACCTGCATAAAAGCGGGTATCTTGATGCATCCGGCAGAATACGATATACAACTGTTTGCGCACATTCACTCCTTATAAAAAATTCAGGACCTCTTTAATCGAGGTTAGCGTATGATACGATCCGTTTTCTTCATGTGGAGAAACCGTTTCGTGTGCCCAGGTGGTATGAAAAGGAATATGTATGGCTCTGGCCCCTATATTTACCAACGGAAGCACGTCTGATTTTAAAGAATTCCCTATCATAAGAAATTCGGAAACCGGGATCTCCAGATGCTCCAGAAGGTTAGAATAATTCGTTTCTTTTTTATCACTCAATACTTCGATATGGTGAAAATATTTAGATAGTCCGGATTTTTCCAGTTTACGTTCCTGATCCAGCAGGTCCCCTTTAGTAAGGAGGATGATCCTGTATTTTTCATACAGGCTTTCAAGCACCTCTTTCACTCCGTCCAGGAGTTCTACCGGTTTATCGATCATTTCTTTTCCTATAGAAAGGATCTCGGAAATGGTACTTACCGGTATTTTACCATTTGAAAGGTCAATAGCCGATTCGATCATGGAAAGCGTAAACCCCTTGATACCAAAACCGTATA
Organism: Ascidiimonas aurantiaca; assembly: GCF_037646345.1. NCBI lineage: Bacteria > Pseudomonadati > Bacteroidota > Flavobacteriia > Flavobacteriales > Flavobacteriaceae > Ascidiimonas > Ascidiimonas aurantiaca. The sequence goes on from NZ_JBBEWR010000014.1 coordinate 124,646, forward strand.
GATTGAGGTTATCAATCTCTACTTTAAAAAGCTCCTGATCGATCTTATTTTCCGTTTCATAAGCGCTTAAGAGTCTTGCAAACCTGTGTTCTGCCTCTCTAAAATAGGTTTCGTTTACCCACAACGTATCATCTGCATCAAAACCTATAACATTGATTCCATTATAATTCATAACATAGCCTTTTTAGCTTTATCCAGGTCTTCCGGAGTATCGATTTCTATTCCGGTCACTTCAGTTTCTATCATTTTTATTTTACGTCCGTATTCCAGATACCGTATCGCTTCTATTTTTTCGGTAGCTTCTAAGGGCATCATGCGTAAAGTGGGGAAATCTACCAGTGCCTGTTTTCTAAAAGCATATATGCCTTTGTGTTTGTAATAGGTGGCTCCGGTATTCCTTGCACGCGGATACGGAATAGGTGCCCTGGAGAAGTACAGAGCAAACCCATTGGTATCTACCACTACTTTCACTGTATTCGGGTTATTGATCTCTTCAGGATCATTTATAGGGGTCATTAACGAAGCCAGGTCTATACGGCGGTCCTTATCTTCTTTAAAAACTGTGAGAAGTTTGCGAAGGCTTTCGGCCTCTGTAAAAGGCTCATCACCCTGAACATTTACCACTATATCTACTTCCATATCTGCAACTGCCTCTGCTATACGGTCACTTCCGCATTCGTGAGTTTGCCGGCTCATGATCGCTTGACCGCCATGATTGGTAATCTCATCAAAAATTAGCGAGCTGTCTGTTACCACATACACTTCACTAAAAAGGCCGGTATTTACAGTGGCCTCATAGGTGCGTAAAATTACTGTTTTACCATGCAGGTCCTGCATAAGTTTCCCCGGAAAACGTGATGCTTCATAACGGGCAGGTATCATTGAAATAACTTTCATAAAAAGTCAAATAAATGTCAAAAATAAGATTTACAAACGGATTTTCAGCTTCTGCGTGGGCGTATTTTTCTATAGAAAAGAAAAACAAGAAAAAGAATACCTATTACCAGTATTACCGCCAAAACGGGTGTAAAAACAGAGGCTGTAGCTACCACAGCCGAAGTACCGGTTTCTGCTGTAGAGACCAGAGGGTTTGCCAGGCCTCCTGTGGTGGCAGAAGACGTAAGCCGCGTAACTGATGTAGCACCTTTAATGGCAGAAGCAGTACCTCCCCCAGCGATGATGGCAAGTGTCCAGGAAACGGTAGGGTCTAGATCTGCCATGGTAGATACCATTACCGCTGTTCCTGCTATAGCAGCCAGCGGTATGGCCAGGGTGTCCAGTAAATTGTCAAACCAGGGTATGTAATAAGCAAAGATCTCGAATACCATTGCTACTCCAAAAGTAATAACGGCTGTCGTACTGCCCAGCCAAAGCCAATTGGCATTAAGGGTCCAGAGGTCAAAGTAAGCGGCCAGACTCAACACAAAAAGTGGTAAAAATACCCGAAAACCCGAAGAAGCGGCAAGACCTATTCCTAAAAAAATACTTATAATTGTTTCTGAAGTCATTATAAACAGCCCTTTCCTGCTAAGTTACTATTTATTCGTCAACAAAAAAATCACTCTTAAACCCTATTAAATACAGTTTACTGGTAGCCCGGGTAAGTGCCGTATATAACCACCTTAAGTATTCTTTATCGGTTGGGTCCTGTACATAGGGCTGCTCTATAAAAACGGTATGCCATTGCCCTCCCTGTGATTTGTGACAGGTAATTGCGTATGAGAACTTTACCTGTAGGGCATTAAAAAAGGAATTGTTCTTCACTTTTAAGAATTTGCGGTATCCTGAACTCTCCCCTTCATAATCTTTCATGACTTCCTGGTAAAGGCGGTTACCGTCTTCATAGGATAAAGCCGGTGTTTCGGCCGTGAGAGTATCCAGAAGCAGTACAGTTTCAAAAGCAGGCTGATTGGGATAATCAACCATTCGCACTTTTACCTCTGCAAAGCGGAAACCGTATAGCTCTTTGAAGGCAAAAATTTCCAGTACTTCAATAATATCGCCATTGGCGATAAAACCCGCTTCAGAATTAGATTTTAACCAGAAATAATTGTTCCTAACCACCATAAGATAATCTCCCGGTGCCAGTTCCTGATCAAGAAAAAGAATACGGCTCCGTATTTGTTGATTGTACTGATTGGCTCTTTTATTTGACCGTACGATAATGGCAGTTTCTTCTGTACCCAAAGTACTGTAAGCATCGGCAATGGCATCCTGTATTTCAGCACCGCTCATAAGCCTTATAATATCGTCAAAGCCTGAAAGCTGAAAACGAAAAATCTGTGAATACGTATTTTGAAGCTCTTTCCGAAGGTTGGTAGCATTGTATAAGATCCCGGAATCCTGAGCCTGACGCACCACCTCATCCAGTTCTGCATGTACCACATTTTTAGCGTACTGGAGTTCAAGGTTTGCTTCTTCCAGTGCCGGACTCAATGAGAGGTTCACCGGAGGTAATTGTGCCGTATCTCCAATAAAAATAAGTTTGCATTTATGTCCCGAATATACATACTGAATTAGATCATCCAGTAACGAGCCATTTTCAAAAAGCTTTGAATCACTTTGCCGATCTGAGATCATAGATGCTTCATCTATAATAAAAACCGTGTTTCGGTGTTTGTTGGGTTGTAAAACAAAACTTACACCTCCGTTTTTTTGCTTCTTAGGAAAATATATCTTTTTATGAATAGTAAAAGCGGTACGGCCCGAATAGCCTGCTATTACTTTTGCAGCACGACCGGTAGGGGCCAGCAAAACAGATTTCATGGTAGTTTTCCATAGATTGTTTACAATGGCTCCAATTATGGTAGTTTTCCCGGTTCCTGCAAAACCTTTTATTACGAACAGTGCATCACTGCGATCAGAAAGTAAAAAATCTGCCAGCATTTGTAGCACTACATCTTGTTTTCGGGTAGGTTCATGCGGAAATTTATCAATAAGTATCTTGTAAAATGTAGGTGCATTCATGAAGCTGTAATATGACTCAAAGTTAATGATGTTTTTTAAGGTCAAATAGTTTTAGCATTAAAAAAAAATTGTAGATTTGCCTAAACCACTATAATCTAATTCAAAATTACTCAAATGAAAACAGCCATTCAGATCGTTCTTTGGTTACTCAGTTTTTTCTTTGCTTACATGATATATAAATCCGTTAGAGAGCCTATCGAATTTAAAAAAGTGAAACAGGAACGTTATGCAGCGGTAATTGCAAAACTAAAGGATATCAGGGATGCACAGGAAGCTTACAGAAACGTTACCGGAAAATTTGCTAACGATTTTGAAAGCCTTGTCCGGTTTGTAGATACAGCAGATTTTACCATTACCCAACAGAGAGACTCCTCGTACATGGAGTTTGATAATGTATATAAAATTGATATGTTGAGAGAGGTAAAAATAATTGATACTCTGGGGTTTGTGCCGGTTAAAGATTCACTTTTTAAAAATTCTGACCGATATAAGACACTTATGAATGTTCCTTTTGCAGCAAACAATGAAAAGTTTGAAATGAAAGCCAACATTCTGGATAAAGAAGGATACAAAGCGGCCGTTTTCGAAGCCAAAGTAGCCAAAGATGTGGTTTTGTATGACCAACCTCAAAATCTCAGAAAGCAGGAAAACGAAATGGTCTCAGTTGATGAAGTAAACGGGCCTTTTATAATTGTAGGTTCCCTTTCTGAAGTAAGTACAAATGGTAACTGGCCAACCATTTATGACGCAAAAAAGAATCGTTAAAATACCCGACTTAACTAACAATGAACTGTCCATTCAGGTAAGCTTGAGTGGACTTTCTTTTTGTATTCTTGATACACTATCAAAAAAGATCATTCACCGGGAACACCATTCTTTAGAACAAAAATCGGGTCCCGAAGCATTACTGGGTCTTTTAAAAAGTACACTGGACACTTATCCGTTGGATGTTTTGAAAAGATTACACGTAACTCACAGTAATGAGCTTTCTGCTTTTGTACCCAAACCGCTCTTTAACAAAGATCACCTCTCAGACTATCTCAAGTTCAATATCAAAATACTGGAAAATGATGTAATATCATTTGATGAAATTGAGAACTCAGAGATCATTAATGTATATGTACCCTACATGAATGTAAACAACTATCTGTTTGATAGGTTTGGCCCCTTTGAGTACAAACACTCTGCTACACTGGTTACCACGCATTTTCTCAGGGAACGCTCAGAAAGTATTCCGGTGATGTATGCACATATGAATACCAACCATTTTGAGATTCTGGTGCTTAAAGATCGTAAACTGGTTTTTTTTAATTCTTTTGTCTATACCACTCCCGAAGATTTTATTTACTACCTCCTGTTTACAGCAGAACAATTAGATCTCAATCCCGATACTTTTGAATTACGACTTTTTGGAGCCATTGACGAATCTGGCTCTACCTATGCATACGCCTATAAATATATTAGAAATGTATCTTTCTATGAGCCTGTTGAGAAGTATGCTCTGGATGACTCTGTAAAAGAAGAAGGAACACATTCTGATTTTGTAATGAGACAGGCATTTTCATGAGGATCATTTCAGGAAAATACAGAGGAAAAAGGATCACAGCACCTTCCGGCCTGCCAGCACGCCCTACCACCGATTTTGCCAAAGAAGCACTCTTTAATATTTTAACTAATCACTACAGTTTTGAAGAGCTCTCCGTTCTTGATCTTTTTGCAGGTATTGGCAACATAAGTTATGAATTTGCCTCAAGAGGTTCACAGCAAATAACTGCGGTAGATATACATAACCGTTGTGTACAATTTATTGTAAAAACCAGTAAGGCCCTGGATATGCCCATATCTGCGATAAAAAGTGATGCTTTGAAATATCTTTCCAAAACAACAGCTACCTATGATATAATTTTTGCAGATCCCCCTTATGATTTTGACAAAGAGCTTATGGGAAAAATCGTTACCCTGGTTTTTGAAAGACAGCTTTTAAAGAAAGACGGATATTTGATTCTTGAACATTCCAAACATACACAACTAAACGAAATAGCTAACTTCGCGTATGCCAGAAAGTACGGAGGGAGCATGTTCAGTTTCTTTGAAAACATCAAAAAATAAAAAAGCAGGCCTGTAAGCCGGATTCTGTCGAGTCTTATCATTTATCTGGGATACCTGTTACCAGGCATCTCTAACCGCCTACCCTCCGGCTTGAGCGTGCCACTCTCAAAGCGCCGGTTTACATGGCGTTGCACCGTGTAGAGTTTACCGATTTCACTACAGCATTACCTGTACATACTTTCTGTTGCACTAGTCCTACCCGAAAAACGGGCGACGGGTGTTACCCGCTACACTGCACTTTGGTGTCCGGACTTTCCTCCTTTGCAAAAGCAAAAGCGATAAGACAGCCTGCCCTGCAAAGATACAAAATATAATACGGGATAAATGTTTATGTATTCTTAATACTCTTCCCGGTTACATTGTTAATAACTACCCATAAATTATACCCGGCCCCATTTTAATTATAGTATCAATTTTTATCTTTGCAACAGTACCTGTTCAATACATATCAAAAACGTATTAATGGAGCATTTTATAGTATCGGCCCGTAAATATCGTCCGCAAACTTTTAAAGATGTTGTGGGGCAACAGGCCATTACCAATACTTTATTAAATGCTATAGAAAGCAATCATCTTGCACAGGCCCTTCTGTTCTGCGGCCCCAGAGGCGTGGGGAAAACTACCTGCGCACGTATTCTCGCTAAAAAGATCAATGAGGACGGTACCCAAACACCCGATGAAGATTTTGCATTTAATATCTTTGAGTTGGATGCGGCCTCTAATAATTCAGTAGATGATATTCGAAGCCTTATAGATCAGGTACGCATACCTCCACAAACCGGAAAGTTCAAAGTATATATCATTGACGAGGTGCATATGTTGAGCCAGGCAGCTTTTAATGCCTTTCTTAAAACCCTGGAAGAACCTCCCAAGCATGCCATTTTTATCTTAGCAACTACCGAGAAGCACAAAATCATACCTACTATTCTTTCCCGATGCCAGATATTCGACTTTAAACGGATCACGATTAAGGATGCAAAAGAGTACCTTGCCTATATTGCAAAACAACAGGGTATAGAAGCAGAAGATGATGCACTTCATATTATCGCGCAAAAAGCCGATGGCGCTATGAGAGATGCTCTCTCTATTTTTGACCGGGTAGTAAGCTATTCGGGGAAACAACTCACCCGAAAAGCAGTTGCAGAAAACCTGAATGTACTCGATTATGATACCTTTCTGAGGGCCACAGATCTCATATTTGAGAATAATATCCCGCAATTACTGCTGGACTTTAACGAAACCCTCTCACACGGCTTTGACGGTCATCACTTTATTGCCGGGCTGGCCACTCATTTCAGAGATCTGATGGTTTGTAAAAACGAGGCCACACTTTCACTATTGGATGTAAGCTCAGAAACGGCCGAAAAATACAGAGAGCAGTCTAAAAAAGCAGATATTCCCATATTGCTAAAATGCATAGAGCTCGCCAATGAGTGCGACCTTAATTATAAGACCAGTAAAAACCAACGCCTGCTGGTTGAACTGTGCCTCATGCAACTTGCCTCCGTTACTTTTAACGGAGAAAAAAAAAATAGCAACGAGTACATAATCCCAAGTACCCATTTTACAGAAGTACCCGTTTACCACACTACGACAAAACCTGCTGAAAATAGTCTGGAAGCAGCCGTAAAAACTCCTGAAACCCACACAGAAGAATACATACAAAAGCCTCAACCCGTTGCCGTAAACGAGCCCGAGCCCATGTTTCCTTCAGAAAGCCGGTTTTCAGATACAACTAAAAAAGAGACCCCGCCTCTGGGTAAAAAAGTTTCAGGGCTTTCGCTCTCCAGTATCCGCGCCAAAAAAGAATTTGAGAAAAACAAGCGTGCTAACCATTCTGTACAAACAAAGAAGCTTCCGGAAGACACTTTTACTGAAGAAAAACTGGTGAATACCTGGGAATTGTATGTCGCCCAACTGGATAAGCAGGGGAAAAAGATCATGGCCTCCAACCTGTCTGCCGATACACCCAAATTAAAAGAAAACCATATCATCTGGATCGAACTCCCCAATGAAACCATGAAAAAAGAGATTGAAAGGGAGAGTTATCCGCTAATGGAATATCTTAAAGACACCCTTAACAATCACAAAATAGAGCTCGAGATCTCGGTTAATGAAACGACAGCCAAGAAATATGCGTTCACACCCATTGAAAAATATGAGAAGTTAAGAGAAAAAAACCCTCAAATAGACGTACTTCGCAAAACATTTGATCTGGATATATAAGCCGCCGTTTATCAAACCGTTTTTCAAGAAAGGTCATAAATTAAATTAATATGTTAGGATTAAAACTTCCCACCGACCCCAGATGGGTAAATATAGTAGAAAAGAACATAGAAGAAATATTGACAGATCACGCATGGTGTGAGCAAAAAGCAGCCAGCACTGCCATTTCTCTGATTGTTACCTACCCCGAGCATACAGAACTGGTAAAGGCCATGACCGCACTGGCAAAAGAAGAGATGAGCCATTTTAAAATGGTGCATGATAAAATACTGGCAAGGGGTTGGGTTTTAGGCAGAGAACGAAAAGATGAATATGTGCGTGCTTTAATGACCTTTTTCCCTAAGGGTGGTAACCGCACCACCATGTTGGTACATCGCTTACTATATGCTGCACTTATTGAAGCACGAAGCTGTGAGCGTTTCCGGTTGCTTTCTGAAAATATTGCCGATAAAGAACTTGCAGATTTTTACCGGAGCCTCATGGCCAGTGAAGCCAACCACTACACCATGTTCCTTAAATTTGCCAGAGAGTATGGCAACCGGGAAGAGGTTGACAAAAAGTGGCAGGCCCTTTTAAGTTTTGAAGCAGAGCTTATGAAAGACCTGGGCAAAAAAGAAACCATGCATGGCTAATACGGAATATATTAGCAAAAGGCTAACCTTATTCCCTTAATTTTATCATAAAATTTACGGATTAGTTATGTTTTTCTTAACTATAACCCGTTATTTATTTTATCTTCGAAAAATTATAAAATCAATCAAATACTTATGAAGTCAAGAATCATTCTATTCTTCTTTTCGCTACTACTGGTTTCCTGTGGTAAAGAAAAAGAAGAAAAAGACTCTTCGGAGTTTCAGGTACCGGTAGATTACTATACCCTGGATAACGGATTAAAAGTCATTCTATCTCAGGATAAAACCGCACCTACAGCTATTGTTGCCGTGTATTACAACATCGGATTCCGGATTGAGCCCAAAGACCGTACAGGGTTTGCACACCTTTTTGAACATATGATGTTCCAGGGTTCACAGAATCTGGGAAAAATGGAATTTATTCAACTGGTACAAAAAAACGGAGGTGTCTTGAATGGCTCTACCCGTTTTGACTTTACCAATTACTTTGAGATCGTACCCTCTCATAAACTGGAAACCATGTTATGGGCAGAAGCAGACCGTATGAAAGGGCTGGATATTACCCAGGAAAACCTTACCAACCAGCAGGGCGTGGTTAAAAATGAAGTAAAAGTAAACGTACTGAACAGGCCTTACGGAGGTTTCCCCTGGCTGGACATGCCGCAATACGCCAATACCAACTGGTACAATGCACATAATTTTTATGGAGATCTCAAAGACCTCGATGCTGCTACCCTTGAAGATGTTTCTGCTTTTTTCAAAACTTACTATGCTCCCAATAATGCAGCTTTGGCCATAGTTGGTGATTTTGAGACTGAGCAGGCCAAAGAGTGGATACAAAAATACTTTGGGAATATCCCCGCTTCCGAACTACCGGAGCAACCCGATATTTCTGAACCAAAACAGGTAGAGCAAAAAGAATTTGTAAAAATAGATTCTCTGGCCAATAAACCTGCTATTGCATTAGCCTACCATATGCCGGAACGCAATACTCCCGAATATTATGCCATGGGGCTCCTGGATCAGATCCTTCTTCAGGGAGACAATAGTTTGTTAACGCAAAAACTGCGTAATGAAAAAGGATTTACTTCTTTCGTAGGAGGCGGCATCAACTATCTGGGTAATATGTTTAACTACAAAGGCCCCATGTTATGGATGTTTAACCTTACGTATGATGATGAATCTTCACGAGATGAGATCGTAGCTTCTGTAGATGAGGTTATTGAGGGTCTTTCACAAAATGGAGTTACTCAGGAAATGCTTGATAATGCACTTGTAAAAATACGTTCTAATCTGTATGATGAACTGGGAGGTACCTTTGGATTGGGACGTGCAGATCTCTTATGCAGTTTTGCCTTATTTGATGATAATCCCGCACGTATAAACGATCTTGAAAAAGAGTTTAAGAACATTACTCCGGAGATCATTAATAATACCATTAACGAGTATCTAAGGAAAACCAACCGAACTATACTCACGGTAAAACCATTGGCCAATCAATAAAATAATTTGCATTATGAAAAATATATTCATTTTAGTACTACTAAGTATCTTCACAGGTACGGCACTTCATGCGCAGGAAAAAGAGCTTCCTCCCCCGGGTGGCGAGCCTAAGGATTTTACATTACCTGAAAAAGAGGTAGTAATGCTTGACAACGGCCTTCGTCTGGTTATGATACCCTACGGAAGTATCCCTAAAGCAACTATTAATGTTATAGTAAAAACGGGTAATATACATGAGAAAGAAGATCAGGTTTGGTTATGTGACTTAATGGGAGATCTAATGCAGGAAGGGACCGATTCTTTGAATGCCAAGCAAATTGCCGATAAAATGGCCGGTATGGGAGGTAATCTCGGAGTTTCGGTAAGTAATCACAACCTTTCTTTGGGAAGTTCGGTGCTTTATGAGTTTGCACCCGATGCCATTTCTTTAATAGCTGATGTTTTGAGAAACCCGGGATGGCCCGAAAGCGAGGTAGAAAGACTTAAAAACAACATTAAGCGAAATGTTACCGTTTCCTTATCCAATCCGCAATCTCAGGCACGTGCCAGTTTTTTCAGTACTCTGTATCCCGATCATCCCTATGGAAGAGTTTTCCCTTCGGTTGAAATGATTGACAGCTACCAGGTTGAAAATGTAAAAGCGTTTTATGATGCCAATGTAGGCGCACAACGAACCACTGTATATGTAGCGGGTAAATTTGATAAAACTGCGGTAGAAAAAGCGGTACGCGATGCTTTTCAAGACTGGAAGAAGGGCCCTGAAAACCAGTATCCTGCAGCTACCGTTTCGGCGGTGCCCAGCGTTCAGGTAATAGACCGGCCCAACGCACCACAGTCTACCATACTCTACGGACTTCCGGTAGTTGATCCTTCACATCCTGATTATGTAGCACTGGATGTTACCAATTCTATACTGGGTGGGTCTTTTGGCTCCAGGATCACAAGTAACATTCGTGAAGATAAGGGATATACCTACTCCCCCAGCAGTTCTATAGACAGCAGATACCGAAGTGCCATTTGGGCAGAAAGAGCTGATGTAACTACTGAGTTTACGGGAGCTTCCCTGCAGGAGATCAACAATGAGATCATTAGATTACAGAATGAACCTCCTACTGAAGAAGAACTGGACGGTATTAAAAAATATGAGTCGGGCTTATTTGTACTTCAAAACTCTACCCCCGGCGGTATTATAGGGCAACTTAACTTTCTGGATATTCACGGGCTGGATGAATCGTACCTTAAGAACCTGGTAAAGAATATTAATGCGGTAACGCCGGAACAAATACAGGAAATGACCCAAAAATATATTCAACCTGATAAAATGACGCTTGTGGTAGTGGGTGATAAAAAGCAGGTGGAAGAACAATTAAAAGAGCATAAGAATAAGTTGAAGGACTAATTCTGTTCTTATTAAAATACAAACCCCGTAACTCTGGTTACGGGGTTTTTTATTGTAAATATATACCCCATGAGTTTTGATAGATACATGAAAAAGAAAAAACACACATTATAGGGCTTATGCTTTTTTGGGGTAAAGTGCCTTTTCTAACTTGGTTATTTGTGCGCTAATGTTTTTTTCATTTGCAATGTACCTGTCTAAGAATGACTGTCTGGAGTTTTTTGAGAAAAATTCCCAATTATTGATAATGCTGCGAACCAGATGTTTTAAGCTACCTTTTTGGTGAGGTTTTAAAAAGAACCCATTTTTATTTTCTAATACTATCTCTTTTATACCTCCCACTTGGTTGGCAAGTATTGGGGTTGCGGTTGCAAGTGCCTCTACGTTAACCAGGCCAAAAGCTTCTTCTTCGCTTGCTGAAATATGTATTAATGAATTTTCCATGTAACTGTAAACTGTCTTAAGGTTAACTAACCCTGTGAATACTACGTTATCCTGTATTTTTAAATCCCGGCATTGTTTTTCTAGGTTTGTACGCTCTTTTCCATCTCCTACTATATATATTTTCATATCTGGGAAAAAAGTAAGCAGATCTGGAATACTGTTGATAATCTTAGCGTGACCTTTACTTTTATCTAACCTTGCCACAAATGAAATGGCCAGTTCTCTTTCATTTTTATTTTTAATGGTATTATTTTTAATGGGGTCTGGAAGTAAACAGTTAAAAACCAAAACTTTGTTTGTAATTTTATATTCTTTAATTAAATCTGCTTTTGTGGCTTCTGAATTTGTCATAACCAATGTGCAACAGTACTCTATAAGGTTTCTTTTAACCCAATGTTGAAGAGATGTCTTGACTTTATTGGCGGTTACATCAATTCTAAGTTGATGGAACATGGTATGCCAGTAGATAACTCTATTGGGTACACGAAATAATTTACCAACCACTAAGTTTATGTTTGTAGAACCAAACTGCCCGATGATCACATCTGGTTTAAACTCTTTGATAAGAGATATAAAGAACATGACGTCTTTAAATCTTGTTGGTCTCTTACTTGGCCACGTTTTGTAAGTAATAGAACTTGTAGGGTTTATGTAGGTATGGTTCTGGTCGAAAACAATAATAACTTTATGTCCTCTATTATCGAGGTGTTCGGCCAGATACCGAAAATAATTTGGGATGGCCCTGCCAAAAGCACTGGTAGATATGATATAGGTTCTCATTTTTCTATGGTATAGCCAAATATTCTCGTATATGGCAGTTACGGGTTTTAAGTTACTGTTTTTTGGTTAAGTACTTACTTTTTTGCACTTCTGAGTGCCTGCCTGCAGGCAGACAGGGATTGGGGAGCAGTTGCATATGAAGTTATTATGGTTATACATTGTTAAAAAAAATACCTGCAGTTGTTCAATCGGGATCACTGCCTTATTTTTTCTTTTCAACTATTTTTCTTAATGATTTGAATATGGTGCATTTGGGATCTTGCAATACTTTATTTTCAAAACTAAACCAATTTTATTTGATGTTCAAGTTTTCATTTTTTGGTTTTGTTGGTTTTATTGGTTTTTGCTGGTCTAAAAAGGAAGGTAAAAAGGGGTGTTTTTCTAAAAAGCTTTTGGTACTAATTCTGTACTCATTTCATATTGTGGCTAATGCTTACATATACGTATGGCGGTTATTACTAACATAGCAATGATGGTTTGTTTTTATGTAT